>NZ_JAKUFQ010000068.1:0-29942 GCF_022663475.1 Bacillus cereus group sp. BfR-BA-01382 | reverse complement strand
GAACTTTTTATTATTTTGGAGGTGAAAAGATGGAAACATTTCATCTCACACGAAACGAAATGGCTACCCTTCTTCTATCACTAAGAGGATGGAATACGAAAAAGCCTCTCGGTATTTTACAAGAAGCTTGGGCAAAGTCACATAAAAAAGATATTGAAAGCGGACAAAGCGTTACAGCTTTTATTACTACCGCACTTTCACCTATTTTTGAAAAGCTGATTAAAATTGACGATACTGATGTCGGTTTTTCTTTAAATGAAATAGTTGCGCTTGGCAATCAGATTGAAAACACAAGTTTCTCTGTAACTGCTATGCAAAACTGGGTGAAACGAGATATAAAAGAAATGATTGGCTCTCCTCAAAAAGGGAAAAAATATTCAATTGAACAAGCAGCCTTACTATTTATTGTCGAAGATTTAAAAACAGCACTTGATTTTGAATCCATTCGTAAGCTATTACGCCTTATTGTAAATGACCCAGCCGATCGAAGTGATGATTTAATCAATCCTGTTCATTTATATGTAGCATACTCTTCTCTATTTGAAGAACTCAATCAAGGGAATTGCTTACAATTAAATGCAACAGATACCGTTCATACAATTGAAAACATTGTAAAAGAAAAAGCTGATAAAATCGCAAGCAAGTTCGATCAAATTAATAACGAACAACGCGAAGCAATTCGTAACGCTATTATCATTGCGACCCTTTCTGTACATACCGCTTATGTACAAATGTTAGCAAAGCGTTACGTAACAGCAACTTTATTTTTACAGAACTTAGATGTGAAGCCTTAAAAAATAGGAGCAGAAATGCTTCTATTTTTTTATAACGGAAACAAGCATCCACCTGTTATATATTTCGAACAGGTGGATGCTTGTTTTTCTAGGTATTAATTATGAAAAATTGTAAGCGCCTATTATTAATTCAAAAATGATTATTTCATTCTATTAAATTCCGGACAAATTTTCTCGATAAATTTAATTCCTTCATCTTTGTAACTCTTTACAAATTTCGATTTGAGCTTTTGAGCTATTAGCAAAACTTAACCAACCCTGTCTCACATTACTAATGTTTTCAGTTACCAAAAGCTCAACGATATCTAGATGTGAAACATTCGTTGTTATCGGTTTATTTATACCATTAACTTTAGCACCTGACATATATTTAGCAATCTCAGGGTTTAATTCAAAAGCAAAATCAATTACAGTAGAACCTTGCGGTAATTTCACGGAATCTAACTTAGGAGTAAATGCTACAATGTTATCTTGGAATAGTTCATATGATACTAAATCATAAAATTCAATCGCATCTTGAGTTACTAGATCATTTGTCTTAATAAAATGATCCATCAATTTATGAATTATATTTTGCATATCCTTATCAGTTATACTTTTTGTAAGAATATGAAATACCCCTTTATATCGTATCTCCTGATTTATTTTTGTTTCAATACATATCACTATTTCATGGTTATTGATCACCACTTTGGTCTTTAAGTATTTGTTTAATACATCACTTTCACTTTCAATTGCTATGTTATCTTCAAATTGATGAGGAATTGGTTTGTACAGTTGATGTATAATCCCTAATATTTTATAACAGTCTAAATTACTTGAGACTGTTATGATTATTTTTGACACCGCTGTAATGTCTTGAATATCTTGGAGACGAGAATAAGCTGTATAAATAGGGATTACTTCATAGTCCACTTCAAATATTAAAGTTCGATTCAGAAAATTTTTTATATCTAGCCTTATGTTTTGAGACAACTCCTCTAATAACTTAACATAATTTTGTAAAAGTATTTTCATTCCCTTATATTTAGAATGATTAAGATAATAAAAACCTAAATCTTCTAACTCGTGTTGAATATGAAATAGCCCCAGCCTTTTACAAATCGGAGCGAAAATTTTGAGTGTTTCATTTGCATAAGGAACTTGTTTCTTTACAGCTTTCACCTGTAAAGTCCTCATATTATGTAGACGATCTATCACTTTTATAATAGCCACTCTGATATCTCCATGTGTAGCTAACAATAATTTCTTTAAATTTATTGCTTCATACTCTTCTTTATTAGGGATTTGTTTTTTATCAATTTTAGTTAACCCTTCTACAATATCTGCCACTTTTTTACCGAATATATTACGTACATACTCAATTGTATAATCTGTATCCTCCACCACATCATGTAGTAATGCTGCAACTAAAGTTATAATATCTGCCTTACAATCTAACAAAATTTCTGTAACTGCAAATGGATGAGTAATATACGGCTCACCCGAAACGCGAAATTGCCCTTCATGAGCTTTCTCAGAAACTAATATAGCTTTAAGTAATTGTTCTAATTCTGCTTTATGTAGATATGAGGCCTTTTCTAATAATTTCTTTTTCATAATTTCATCTTCATCACGTTAATTTTCTATAAAAATTTTATTAACATTATAATTCGTTATTTGAAAGTGAAGTACCTGTCTAGGTGATAAGAGAATATTCATTTTGTCTATTCCCCACAAAGCATTTTGAAGTTTCAAAATCAACTCAAATTGAATATGCATATTCTTTTTTAGGTAACCTTACTATCGCTTGAATAAAAGGGGATTTTTCTATAATATCCTCTAACTGCCCCTCACTATAGACGTAAATACCACCTACATATGAACTGTACGCCTTTTTCTCAGTTATTACTGCTAAAGTGCTATTTTCCTTTTTAAAATCACCCTCTAGTCCTTTTTCAAAAGATAAACTTTTGGCTTCTGAAAAATAAAGCTGAATTAACGTCGCTAATTGTACGTCCTTTGATTTTGCAAAGTACTTTATTTCATTTAAAATGATTTCATCTTGTAACGGAAGAAAGTCCTCTACTTCTAACTTCTCTCCGTTATGAAAGAAGTTTTGAAGTTCAGGAGTATAGAACGAAAGATTTTTCTCCTCTATCATTTTAAAAATTGTTTGCAGCAATATGTCTTTTCCTATCACAAACGGGTGGCCAAATCCATTATTGTAAAGCCCTTCTTTCATTTTCATTAATTGTTCAATGAAGGGGATTCCCGATTCTTCAATAACAAGTTTACCGTCAATTAAACGCATGTTAGCAATCAATTCTTCTATCTGTAAACCTTCTAATTCAAGCGATGAGTAATATAAATCTCTATTCCAAAAATCTAATTGATCCATTCCTAATGAATTAAATAAGAGCTCATCTATAATTGGAAAAAATCCATCTTCTGTTAAAGCTTTCGTTACATCATCTAATAATCTAGGTGTTTGATTTAAAATCGTACGTATTTCTTCGTCCTCTTGAATGATTCGTACCGTCCAATCACCATGATCTTCACCCGATATTTGCTGAAAACAATGTGAATATGGCCCATGTCCAACATCGTGTAGAAGGGCTACAGTAGATACTAGCTTTCGTTCATATTTCGATAAATGTATGTCACCAATCTCAGTAAGATGTTCTATTACTTTATTTACTAGCACATATACACCTATCGAATGTTCTTCCCTCGTATGTATTGCGTTCTTATGTAAAAAATAAGTATGTCCTTGTTGTTTAATATTCGCCAACCTTTGAAATGCTTTTGTATCTATCAAACGAAGGATATCTCTATCACGAATAGAGATTGGTCCATAAATCGGATCTGTAATATACATACGTTTCCCTCCTATTTTTGTAAATGAAAGACTTATACCATTATACTTAATTTTCAGTTTATTATCATTGATATATAAGAAATTTTTAATAATCTTTTCATTAACCCTTCATGAAAACGTGGCTTATATCCTTTACTATAATACTTATGGGAGACATAAAAGAATTGAAATAGCAATCCCCTATATGAATAAGGTATAATATACATATAGTGAACCTTTTATATTATTAAGTAAAGGGGCATATATTCAAAAATCCATAAATTAGAAGGTGCAACAATGTTAAGTAGTTTTATTCATTCAGTATTAACGTTTTTTGAAGGATTAGGTTATTGGGGCATTATGCTTGGACTTATGATTGAGATTATCCCAAGTGAAATTGTCCTTGCTTATGCAGGATACTTAGTATTCAATGGTAGTATCTCATTTATAGGCGCAGTTGTATTCGGTACAATTGGCGGTGTTATTGCCCAAATCTTTATTTATTGGCTTGGACGATACGGCGGACGCCCTATATTAGAACGTTATGGAAAATATATTTTCATACATAAAAAACAAATAGATGCTGCAGAAGATTGGTTTAATCGTTACGGAACTGGCGTCATTTTTACAGCACGCTTCATTCCAGTAGTGCGTCATGCGATTTCAATTCCTGCTGGTATTACAAAAATGCCTTTACTACGTTTCACTACATTAACAGCACTTGCGATTATCCCTTGGTCTATTATTTTCATTTATTTAGGTGAAAAACTAGGTGAAAATTGGGAGAATATAAACGATATTGCTGGTCCGTATGTGAAATCATTTGCAATTGGTGGCGTCGTACTTATACTTTTATACTTCGTTATAAAAAAATGGACAAAAAAGCGCAAAAATCTTGCTTAAGAATATAATAAAAACCGCTATAAATTCATTCGAAGTTATAGCGGCTTTTTATTTATATATGAATTAATCTTCAGGAATTATATAACACCTTTCCATCTACATTTACATGGATAAGCAACCATTCGATCATTCTTTTCGTATATTATCTCAAAAAGGAGTGATTCCCCTATGCATTGGCAGCAAAAAATACCATACTTAATCGGACGCCCTATCGGTATTTCCTTCATAAATGGGCAAGGAACTTCCGGCGTATTATGTTCAGCGCATGATGGTCAATTATATGTGTATGAATACCTTTATCAAGCTCAGTTCGCAATGAAACATTATGATTATAGACAGGTTCAAGATATACATGCATTCCCAAATTGTCCTCACCAAAATCCTCTATACTAAAAAAATCGGAACGGCTCATAGCCATTCCGATTTCTATACTTTATTTCTCAGAATAAAATTTCTGCACTGCTTCATCAAAATAAATCCAACCTTTCCAGCCCAAATGAATCGTATCTTTTAAGAAATACTTATCATATTCATGGCCAGAGAAATCAACTACTGGATATCCTGCTTTCTCAACCTGTTCTCGAACTTTTTTATAATACACTTCACGGCGTTCTTTCGGGAATCCAGTATAATCATACCAAGGCCCATTTACAGGTACAGAAATAAAGAGCGGTTTGACATTTTTCTCTTTAAATAAATCTAAAATAATTTGTAAATCATTATATTCTGGTGATTCATCATATGTTTCATTTGCTCTAAAGTTTTTTAAACCTTTAAGTTTTTTCTTCAGATTATTCTTATGATAATACGGATTTTCAATTCCAAATGTATTTGTAGTAGACTCAGCTTTCCCTTCTTGTTCTGCGTGTTTACGTGCGTCTTCCCAAGAAATTGAACGAAGTCCGCTATTTGTTTTCTCTTTCATCGGTTCGATTTTAAATAAAGAGTTAAATAAATCTCTATGATCTAAAATATTTCGATGCATATAAGCAAGTGGTTTAACTAAACCTGCTTTTATGTTATGTTTCGTATCATTATATACAATACCTTCTAATGAATTTTTTAATATATCATCTTCTTGAACAACTTTATAATCTAATAGCCGTTTCGCGATTTGCTTCTTTATTTCTGGATTTATCTCATCATTAAAAATAAAATGATATGCTTGTTGTTTGGAGAAATTATTAGTGAAATCCCCTTGTGATACACCAGTCTTTGTAAACCATTGTGGTGAAAGAACAAAGACTACTTTTTTACCTTCTAATTCATCCATAGTAGATGTCATATTTAAAATATGAGCTAAACTTTGTGTACCGCCAGTTCCAATTAAAAACGGTGTAAAACCAGCTGGATTTACTTTGAAATAATTAGACGGATGATATGCATCCATTCGTAAAAATTCTGATGAACCGTACATCGGTAAATACTGTGAATTATCTAACATTTTTTGCTGTAAGAAAACACTTTGTAATTTCTCTTTTTGTAAAGAAGTAGCCGCATCTTCTACCTTCTTATCACTAATAAGCGATACTAAACTTTTCGATGGGATTAGAATGATAATGAAAAAAAGCACACACGCTAAAATTATAGGACCAAAAGCATGCTTCATTTTCATCTTCTGTCCCTCTTTCTATCGTTATTAACTTGTAACCCTTGTCTTTGACACGCCATCTTTTCTCTCCTTTTTCTCTATACATGATGTTCCATTCTATTTGTCTATTATATACATGTATGTATTTCCTTCCTTGTTCTATTAAATCCTATAGAAATAGCGCAAGAAAATGTTTCCATAGAAACACGTTAATTATACAAGATTCTACATAAATTTCACACTGGAATTTTAGTAATAATTTTATTTTTAAGTCGTAAAAAAACATATGAAATGTCTATATTTCATTCGGAACTGTACAAAAAAACAGACTATCACATACGTGAAGTCTGTTTCCCCATTCTTTTATTTTTGTACATCTGCCCATTTTAAACTTGTAGCTGGACCAAATTGATGTACATATAAATCTTTCACATATGGTTTTTGTAAGTAAGATAATCCGCGCTGGAATACCGGTGCAATTACTGCATCATCAAGTAGCATTTTTTCAGCATCCTGCATTGCTTTCCAGCGAGCCTTTTCATCATTACCTAATTCTGTTTTAATCTTCTTAATTAACGCATCATATTCTGGGTTTGCATATTCTGTATTATTAACACTACTTCCAGAAAGGAATACTTCTAAGTAAGTCATTGGATCTGGATAATCCGGTAACCAGCGTGATAACGACATTTCATATTCTTTTTTCTTCTCTAGTGCTAATTTTTGCGTATGTGGTTGCAATTTCACATTCACTTTTAAACCTGGTAAATTTTTCTCAAGCTGCTCTTTAATGTACTCTCCAACTTTTTTAAAGTTTTCTAAGTCATAATTTAATAGTTCTAACGTCACTTCATCTGTACCTGTTTCTTGCTTTGCCTTTTCCCAATATTCTTTCGCTTTTTTTACATCAGTTTTATTAAACTCACCTGCCGTACTTCTAAAATCTTTTTTATCTGGTCCCTTTAAAAATCCTTTTGGTACGTAATAGTTTGCAGCAACCGAACCATCATTTAAAAATGAATCCGCAAGTCCTTTCTTATCAAAAACTGTACTTAGCGCAAGACGTGCATTTTTATTTTTAAGAATCGGTACATTTTCATTAAATCGGAAGAAGTACATAACTGGATCTGTATATTGTTTTAGCTCTTTATTATTTTTATATTTATCCACGAATTCTGTAGAAATAACAGCTCTATCAACTTTATCTGTTTCATATAAATTTACCGCAGTTGAAATTTCTTTTACAATTTGATAGTTTACTTCATCTAACTTCACTTCTTTTTTATCCCAATACTTATCGTTTTTCTTCATTGTAAAGCTAGCTTCATGCTTCCACTCTGATAATGTAAATGGTCCATTATATACCGCTTTATTTGCTTCTAATCCGTATTTATCACCTTGCTCTTTCGCATATTTTTCGTTAATTGGATAGAAGGATGGTAAAATTAATAATTTCGTAAAATACGGTACAGGATGTTCTAGCTCTACGACGAACGTTTTATCATCCTTCGCTTTTACTCCTAATTCATCTAGACCTAGTTGTTTTTTATTTATCTTCTCAGCGTTTTTCACATCGTACGCAATGTATGCATATTGAGAAGCGGTATCTGGATTAATCAATTGCTTCCAAGCGTATACGTAATCATGAGCGGTTACTGGATCTCCGTTTGACCATTTCGCATCACGCAAATGAAATGTATATGTCTTTCCATCTTTACTCACTTCATATTTTTGTGCGCCTGCCTCAATTACTTCATCATTTTTCGATAGACGGAATAGTCCTTCCATTACGTTATTCAAAACGTTAAACGAGACTGCATCTGTGACTTTCACTGAGTTTAACGACGGAATTTCACCCGTTTCTAGTAACTGTAATACTTTCTTTTCATCTTTCGGCTTTGTTGTAGTTTTTTCTTTTGCGCAGCCAACTAAAAATGAAGAAACTAATAGAGTACTAACTAATGAGTAACGAACAACTTTTTTCATTTAAAAACCCCCTCTATTTTTAAGGTAAGTAACGACGAGCACCAGCGTATTCTTCTATATATCCTGGTGTATTTAGTGGTATAATCTCTACCGACCTTTCAGCTCTTGGTGAGTGAATCATATTGCCATCACCAATATACATTGCAACGTGATGGACACTACCTTTCCCTTGATCATGTGCAAAGAAAATTAAATCTCCCTTTTGTAAGTTTTCTTTATCAACTGCAACCCCTGCTCTTGATTGCGGTCCAGAATCTCGCGGAATTGTAATGCCGTGCGATTTATAGATCGTATGCGTGAAGCCAGAGCAATCAAATCCAAAACCACTTGTACCAGCCCATATATACGGTAAACCTAAAAACATTTTCCCTGTGTTAATTAAATCATCAGCGGTCGGTTTTGGAATATCAGTTTGAGAGCGGTAAACTGTTCCATCATTTTTTCGTAGCCATGCTTTCTGACCATTTGGCAACAATACACGGTATGAAATTGTGTCTTCACTTAATAGCGGCAGTCTTGTATTATAACTGACTTCAAGTGATTTATGTTTTTCAGAAGGATTTATATATAAAATCGCTGTTGGCTTTGTTATTAACACAAAAGGTTCATTTGTTTTATCTGCAAATTCTTGATTATATGTTAATTGCTTTTCAGGCATCCAGCCCGGATAACCTTCTTCATTTCGTGGCGTTGGCTGTCCATGCACTAATACCTTCACCCACTCGCCTTTCTTATCAATAACAGTTACTTCTTGACCGAGTAACGCTTGTGTTTCTAATTTATTTGCATTTGTTAACCATAGTTTCTCGTCAAGTGTCATTGATTTCGTCCATTTCCATAGATCCACTGGATTTGTTGCACTCGGTGTATCGATTGGCCTTAATGCATCAGGTGCTGTCCATAACGTTGCAGCAGATACATCTATAAATGCTTTATTATCCTTCTTTTCTTCAGCATTTGCCGATGTAAACGATGAAAATATAAATAAAGTTGTTAAAAATGCAGTTCCTACTTTTTTCATATATATCCCCCTTAAAAAAATAGTTTACTAGTCTCTTCTCCTAAGACTTACTATTCACTGTCGATTGAAGGTTTACCTTTGATCCAGAATAAGTCATTCCTTCCGGCTCTTCCATTAACCAAAGCGGTGCATCAAGATCAAAATAATGAATATTAGGATGCGCTGCCGCTAAATGCGCAACAGCACTAACGGAAAGTGAAGATTCCATCATGCTTCCCACCATACACTTCACACCAGCTGTTTCTGCGATATCTGCAATACGCCATGCTTCACGTATGCCACCACATTTCATTAATTTAATATTAATTAAGTCTGCATATCTTCCTTGAACGAGCTTTAATGCATCACTTGCTGAAAATATACTTTCATCGGCCATAATTGGCGTTTGCACACGATCTTTGACGTACTTTAACCCATCCCAATCTTTCGCGTGTACTGGTTGTTCAATAAATTCTATATTTAAATTACGATTTTCCATCCCTTGAATGATAGAGACCGCTTCTTTTGGACTCCAACCTTGATTCGCATCTAAACGTAATGTCGTATTTCTTGGTACCACATTTCGAATTGCCTCAATACGTTCCAAATCTAAATGCGCCTCTTTACCCACTTTAATCTTTAATGTTTGAAATCCTTTTTCTATATGTTTCTTCGCTTCTTTTGCCATGAATACAGGCTCATCCACACTCACTGTAATATCCGTATAAATTTCTTTCTTCCCGCCTAACAATGCATATAACGGCACCTTTTGATATTGGCAATATACATCATATAAAGCGATATCTACCGCTGCTTTCGCACTTGAATTTCTAATACAACTCATTTGAATGCGCTGTAGTAACTGCTGAAACTGAATGATATCTTGACCAATTAAACATGAACGCATCGGTCCTAAAATCGCTTCTTCTATTCCACTGGTGAAATCACCCGTAATAACTGGCGTTGCGGCTGCAGCTCCCTTACCAATCACTCCTTCATCTGTATGAATATAAACATCTATACTTTCAATTTCTGTTACAGTACGAAGCGCGGTTTTAAACGGTGTATGAAGTTTTACACGTCTACGATTTACTTTTACATCTGTAATTTTCATTTTGTTCATCCTTTCGTTCTCCAATGAAGTGAAATTTTAATCCACCGGAGATTTATACCCACAGATTATTAAGTAAACCTATTGGGCATTTACTCTCCTATCTCTCTACTTTGTTTCCGTTTACTTTTGATGTAGGATGATAATGTGAAATAAAAAAATCCAGCCATAAGAATGATTCTTACGGCTGGATTTTGTCTATGATTGAGTAGACAAAGCAGCAATCTGATTATATTTTTTCTGTGCATCTTTTAGCGCTACAAGTAACGCTTTTTGAGAAGAGCCGAAATATCGGTTCTTTACTTCCATTACTAACGCCGGGTCATTTATATTTTTATGTAGAAATAAATATTTAACAAATTGAGATGTTAATGCAATTGTCGCTGAGCAGTCTACATCTACAATTTCCCCTGTATCCTTAACAAGTACAAATGCTACGAAATAGCTTTTAAACTTTTCAGTAATGGGATTATTTTGAGGTGCTTTCGCATCCCCTACGATATAAATTGTATTTGAAGCGTACAACAGCTATCTTCCTTTCGTATACGAGGATAACGGGTTTCTTAATAGTCGTATGAGCGAGGAACTCAACGTTGATTAAAAAATGTATCCGCTTACCTTGTATTATAATATAATTGACAGAATTTTAACAACATTTATTTTAGTGCATATTCCATATCTATGAAAATAGCTTAAACTCTTCATTTTTACAATATGTGATTATTCCTTGTACCATTACATTCATACATAAAAAAAACAGTTAGCGACGGCTAACTATTTTTTTCATTACTTGGGCATCACAAATATAGTTTCATTTGACTTAGAAAATTGATACTCTTTTCTCGCAAACTTCAAAATTTCTTCCTCATCGTCTGTTAAATTTTCTATGTTAGTCTTTAAAGAATCTTTATCTTTCTTTAAAGATACTAATTGTTCCTTTTGATCCGTAATCGTACCTTTCTTCTTATCAATTACTTCTTGTTGTTTCGTTAAAATATATTGAACGTACAGAGTAGTTGCTGCAATAAAAAGGACCATTAAAATAAGTCGCCTTAACTTCTTTTTATTTATCCTACGCTTGTCACTAGGTTGTGATAACTGCTCTGGTATATTAGGAACATTTACTCGTTTGAGTTTCCTCATTCAAATCCCCCTAACCCATATTTTTCACTACCATCGGCACGTTTTCTTACTAAACTAAATTCTATTCTTATAAAATAAACTCCTTCACAAAAATATCCCATAAATTAACCAATTAAAGATAGCATTCGACGACATTTCCATATTTACACCGATTTTTTTTATACATGCTGCTATAAAATAGTAGTTTCTGTAATTCTTTTTCTACTATTGTAGAAGAGTTTTTTCACACACAAAATTCCTTCCCTACATATCCATGTTATAACATGCTTACAAGGAGGGGAAATATGCATTACCGCACATTAGGTAACACTGGAATAACTGTTTCTGAAATAGGTTTTGGGGCATGGGCAATCGGTGGTGATGAATGGGGACCTGTTAACGATAAACAATCTATAACTGCTATAAAAAAAGCCATTGAGTGTGGTGTGAATTTTATTGATACTGCGGATGTGTATGGTTTAGGACATAGTGAAAAGTTGGTGGCTACCGCGATTAAAGGACATCGTAATGATATTATACTATCAACGAAAGGTGGTTTAATCGGACATCACTACGACACTAATGGCGTTCCTGTATATGATACTCCTGAAAAAATCATCGCCGTATTTGAAACAAGTTTACAACGTCTTCAAACAGATTATATTGATCTTTATTTTTGTCATATTTGGTGGCATAATCGTAGAGAAACAGAAGCATTTCTACGTGCATTTGACATATTAAAACGTGATGGCAAAGTAAGAGCAGTCGGTGTTTCGACTCATGATTTACAATACATTCATCATTTCAATAACAACAACGAAATTGATATCGTACAACTTGATTACAATATATTAAATCGAAAACCAGAAAAAGATATATTACCATTCTTACAAGAGAAAAATCTAGGGGCTGTTATTCGTGGTCCATTAAAAATGGGCATTTTAACTGGAAAATTTACAAATAAAACAATTTTTCCAGATGGAGATTTACGCAAAGATTGGCCAAATGAAACTTGGTTTCAAGAAGACTTACAAACCGTAGAGAAACTTCGGTTGCTCTCAAAAAAAAATCAGACCCTAGGGCAACTTGCACTTCGCTATGTACTCTCTCATCCGGCAGTAAGTGTTGTAATTCCTGGTGCGAAGTCAGGAACGCAAGCACAAGAAAATGCAAATGCATCTGTTCGCCCTATTTTGAGTGATGAAGAGCTTAACTATATTCATTCAATATAAAAAGCCCAATCCGGGCTTTTTAATTTGGCAAACTAATATCATACTCCATTCGCTTCGCTGTGTCCTCCGCAACATGCACACCTAACAAGTTTTTCACAATATGAAATGCCATATTAATTCCAGCTGAAATTCCGGCAGATGTTATAATATGTCCTTCATCTACAAACTTTACATTTTCTATAACTTCAACATTTTGAAACTCATTTTTAAACTTTTCAATACTAGCCCAATGTGTTGTTGCTTTTAACCCTTCCAGTAAACCTGCTTTCGCCAGTAATAACGCTCCTGTACAAACTGAAGTCATCAGCTTTACTTCTTTCATTTGTTGGCGAATCCATTTTATTACTATTTCATTTTTTATTTCATATTTTCTAGCACCTAGCCCACCCGGAATTATTAAAATATCCACTGGTGGTAAATTTTCAATACTATAATCTGGCTGTACCTTCAATCCATTCCTTGCTGTAATCATTTCTCCATTCTCGCTAACTGTATAAACAGTAAATGGTTTTTCTTCATTCACCTCAGTTACAGAAAAAACTTCAAATGGTCCTGCAAAATCTAACACTTCTACTTCATTAAATAAAAATATACCAACACTCCATTTATTCATCATAAGTTCACTTCCTGTTTCAAATGATGTAAAAGGTGATCATATCCTTTTTCTAATGCAATATCATACGCTGTTTTCCCATCATTTTTCTTTATCATCTTATTAGCTCCATTTTTAAGGAGTAGCATAATTATTTCTTCATTTCCTAATAATGCCGCTTCGTGAAGTCCTGTCCAGCCACCACTTTGCATAATATTTACATTTGATCCTTTTTCAATTAAGAAAGCAACAAGTTCACTTTGCTTGTTCGCGATTGCTGCTTGCAAAGGCGTATTTTCATTTTCGTTTTTCGCTCTACTATGTATATCTGCACCGCTTTCTAAAAGAAAACTCGCTATTTCTTTTTGTCCAAAATAAGCTGCTAAATGAAGTGGTGTCCAGCCATCTTCACTACATTCGTTAACAATACTTGGACTCGCCTTTATAAACTTCACTACTTTTCCCTTATGACCACTTATAACAGCTTGTGCTATTGATTGTAAATGCTCCATAATAATCTCCCATCCTTCAAACTATTTAAGCATCTCCTTCTACATGTTCTATTAATTATTACATTTTCCTTTTAAAACCTTAAGTTTACATAATAATATTATATATCCCTTTTTGTGCTTAATGCTGAATAGCAATAATGTTAAAAATACTGCCTTTAAACAATGAAG
Organism: Bacillus cereus group sp. BfR-BA-01382; assembly: GCF_022663475.1. Taxonomy (NCBI): domain Bacteria; kingdom Bacillati; phylum Bacillota; class Bacilli; order Caryophanales; family Bacillaceae; genus Bacillus; species Bacillus cereus group sp. BfR-BA-01382. The sequence goes on along the minus strand of NZ_JAKUFQ010000068.1, from coordinate 16,092 downwards.
ACCATGATTTCATTAGAGTTACTGAAAAAGCAAGCAAAAAACTATACACATAGTTTTCATCATATTTGTTCAGTTGCATGAAATAAAACAGGTAATGTTTATTCTGCTATTCATGCTTTCAACATATCAAATAATATTATTCCAATAAAAAAACAATCCATTTTTAAAATGGATTGTTTTTTTATTTCTGTTTTATGCGGTTTATTTTTTTTGTATTTTCAATGAAGAAATAATTACGTTTACAAAAATGAAACGCCACTATCTTCGTCCCTCTTATAGTGAGTTTTTCGTTTGAAAACAAAAAACTTTTTTCACCTTACGTTTGAAAAAACATATGTAAAATTCTCTAAAACAGCTGCCTTATCATACTAATCTATAGCAATTCTGTCTTCTTCCCTTACCTGTTTCCTTTAACACATACGATTTTAAAACAAGCGCCGTTAATGAATCTGTTAATGTTTTATATGATAAATTTGATAATGCCAATAGATCGTTCGTATATAACATTCTATGCTTCTCTAATAATAATAGCACTAATCGTTCAGACGGTTTTAATGCCTCATCACTTTCTAGTATAAAGTCTATATTTTTCATTTCTCTAATTATTACTCCTTATATAAAAAAATACTTTAGGTGCTAATTTAATATAAAAATAATACACAACAAAATTTGAAATATATTAAAATAACATTACTTTAGGACACTATTATACTATAACATATAAAAAGCATTTGCCGAAATAGGAAATGCTTTTTATATTGCTTATATAATTCTTCAAAAACCACATTTAAAAACGGTTAGTCATTCTCTAAATATGAATGACTAACCGTTTTCCAGCTTCTTCTCAATTAACATGTTTTACCTTAAATATTTATTGCAATATGCGGCTTACTGTAATGACTTGTTCCACCGCCACCTACTACTACTTTACCGCCTTTTTCAAAAATTAATAATTTACTTGAACCATCTGCAAGAAGCACTATTACTTCAGCATTATTACTTGTTGCTACATAAATTACATAACCACTCTTTGATATACAAGTTTCCCAATTCGCATCAAATTCTGATCTTACTACACGATTTGAATACACTTGATTTTCAATTCTATCTTGTTCTACGTTTTCCAAATTTATTCTCTCCTCTTCCCTGTATAGTTATATATATTAAAATAGCGACCGATTTTAACATAAATAGTATATGTAATTAGTAGGAGAATGCTTAGACAATGGAAACGAAATAGACTTCAAAAATTTTACAATTGAAACTTCTCTTTAATCATTTCCGCTACTTCTTTTGCACTCAAATACGTGTTATTAATTTTTATATACTCTTCTTTTTCAATTTCACCATGAAGAGAGTTTAATCTATGCTTTTTCATCGTCTCTTTCAAATTATTTTGAGACCACTCAATATCTCTTTTTTTCGGTTTATGTTCTAATCTATTCGGACTTTTATTCCGTTCTAATCTTTCATCTAATTCCGCTTCCAGCTCTATAAAATACACTGTCCCACCTTTTGATTCAAAAATACTTTCTACATAATGTATATAATCCCAATCCGATTGGAGGTCAAATGCCCATATATACGTAAAAATCATTCCAGATAAATCACTTTTAGATACTTCTTCAAATATTTCATTACGAAATAAACTTACTAGCCTTTTTGCTTCTGTCGTACTGTAATCAAAAATTGGACTTACTAAATCAATTGTCATGTGGTTATGAAAAAGTTTTAAACCGGTTAATGTTGCTAATTCTTGACCCACTGTCATTTTCCCAACTGCTTGTGGGCCAAATATTAATATAAGTTTCATTTATTTCCCTCCGATCTTTCTCTATAAACAATTACATAAAATTAAAAATAAGGCAGCCGATTTTTAATCGATTGCCTTATTTTTTTATTCATAGTATTAGTTCTATTCTTTTCGCACAGCTTCAAAAGTAAACATTTGATTTGCATTTGACGGTTCGTTTTTATAAGCATATTCAGCAGAGCAAGTAATATTAGAGAAACCTATACTTTCTAACAGAAGTTTAAACTCTTCTATTCCATACCAACGTACCGCAAAGCGTTGTAGTTCTGTTTGTACTAACTGTCCTTTACTCCACTTTTCATATTTCAAATATGATACAGTAACTTGGTTCAGCCAATCTATTTCAATTGATTTATTTTCTAATGTGATTCCGTCTCCGCTCGGCAAAGAAAAAGTCGATGTATGAATTTCCCCAGTCTTCCAGTCATACGGAAGCATAATATCTACGATTAATCGTCCGCCTGGATTAAGATGTTCATAAAAATATTTCAATACGTTTATAGAATCGACACGATTTTCAATTAAACAAAAAGATCCAGTAGGAATGATAATTGCCTCATATTTATGCGGAAGTGATAATTGTTGCAAGCTTCCTTCATATAAATTAGGATGTAAGCCTCTCTCTTTACAGCGCTTACGGCAAGAATCTAGCATTTCAGGTGAATAATCTATCCCATCTACTGTAAAACCAGCCTCTAGAAGTGGAATGATGACACGCCCTGAACCTACTGCAGCTTCGAGGATTCTTCCTCTACAATCTTTTAAACGTTCTTTGTAATACTCAATATCACCATTCAAAGAATAACCGACTGGTTTTGTGTAATCATACAGTTCCGTACAAAGTGTACTATAAAAACTAAACATTTATTTTCTCCTCCGTTTTTACGTACGGAAGATTTCAATTCAACTAATCTTCCTGTACCTCGAATTTTAATGAGATTTTGAAAGAGCTGACTGTCATAATATATCACTCACTTTCCATAGAATATAATGATATTGTATTACATAACCTTCCAATTTGAAATATAAAAATTAAAAATTCAGACTGTAAATTAAAGAGCTTACTTTAGTAAGCTCTTTAGAAAAAATATTTATTTCACAATCGGCAATGTCACTTCACTTAATTTCACTGTAAGTTTCGTTCCAGCTTTCGGTCTAATTGTATAATCATAATCACTTGCAATTAAAACAACTCCGATTTGATGCCCCACTTTAAATACATAATCATCTGGCTGCATGTCCCATGTAAATGCATAATCTTTGCCCGGTTGAATCGCTGTTGAATTTTCTATACTCTTTAAGTTTTGTGGATCCATCCAGCCTCTCGTTACGATTTCCGGCTTCGCTCCTCCATAGTCAACAAGTAATGCTGTTAAATTTAATACAGATCGATCAATATTTCCTGTAATTGAAATCTTTGGTATACCACTTATACGCGTATCTTTTTGCAGTACAGGCATTGTATATACTAATCGATTGGCTACTTCTAATTCTGGGTTTGCTACTAATTGATTTGATTTTATTTGTGCATCATCTACGAATGAGAAAACTTTATTAACCGATCCCATACTTAGTCGCAAATTGACTGATTTATTACTTAAATACATACGGATTTTTGAAGGTACAGCCGCTGGATCTGGCCAATTTTTTATCTTTTGCCATGATTTATTTTCTCTTTGCACATCAACCATTGGTTCATCCATAATTCCATTTTCAATTCCGTACAACCAATAATCTAACCATTTATTTTGTGTTTGCTGCCAGTTATTACTTGATGTCCCACCGTGTCCACCTTAATATAGCCACATTTTACGAGGTACATCATTTTCTCCAAGAGCATCCCACCATTGTGCGAACTGTTTCGTTTTAACATTCCAATCGTTTAAACCATGAACAACAAATACACTCGCTTTTACATTTTTAGCATCTTTTACATAATTTCTTTTATCCCAAAAATCGTTATAATTACCCGTTTTCCGATCTTGTCCAGCAGTAAGTTCTGTCATTATCGGACCACAAACTTCTGGATTCTTTCTTGTCAGTACTGCTTCTGCCATATTATCTGTATCTTCTCCTTGATATCCGCCTGGAGCAATGACTGCACCATTTGCACGATAATAATCATACCAACTACTAATTGCTGCGATTGGAATAATTGTTTTTAAACCTTCAACTCCAGTAGTCGCAACAGCATTTGGTAATGTACCATTATAAGAAACTCCAGTCATACCTACATTTCCTGTAGACCAATTTGCCTGAACTTCCTCACCCTGTTCTGTAAATGCTTTCGCGCGACCGTTTACCCAATCAATAACAGACTTTGTACCGAGTATTTCTTGTTCATCTCCAGTTGTAGGGCATCCATCTGATTTTCCAGTACCGATACTTTCGCCTAGAATAACTGCATAACCTCTTGGCACGTAATAGTTCCCATACGAACCAAGATTAACTGCTCCATACGGTTTTCCTTCATACGCATACAATTCTTCATCTACATTATATACAGGAACATCTTTTAATCCAGATCGATATGGACTCATTTCATAAATAACAGGAACCTTCACATTCGGATCTGTCTTTGGACGCATAACTTTTATCGATACTCTGTCTTTCTTACCGTCGCGATCACTATCAACTTCTGTCTCTACATATAAATTTTCGATAATAGCTTCATCGAGAGAATAAATCGGCTTTGTCATCCCATTTTCTAATTCAATTTTCGTATTTTTAGTCTCTTCCTTCTTCTCTGCATGCACATCCATAGTAAAGCTAGGTATAATTGTTGCAGATAGCATTGCTGACAGTGTAATTGCCATTTTCTTTTTACTCAAAATGTTCCCTCCCCTTATTCGTTCTCTTTTACTATATAAAAAAATAACTGAAAATTCAGTTTTATTTTTATATAAAAGTTGAGAAACTCAAAGATTTCTTATTAAGTAAAATTTAATGCAGGTGTGAAAGTATTTTCCCACTCCCCCCTTCTTTATAAAGTGAAACTGTAATCAGCACTCACCAATCGGGCGTTTACGAGCAGCAGGGCCCCCGTCTAACTTCTTTGCTTCCACTGAATTTTGAAGTGGGGGTCTTACTGCCCGGCAAATAGCGGGATAAATAGAGGAAAAGACAACCGATATTTCTATCGATTGTCTTACATTCCATTTATTATTTTTCTAACTCTTTAAAGGTATCTTTCAAGTCTTTATCAGATACCTTTATATCTGCATTTTTAAGCAGATCTCTAGTAACTTGTTGATGGAATTGAGGATCTTGTATACGTTGCTGTTCTAATTCTTTACGAATATTCTCTTTCTCTTCCTCATACGATTTAAGCTCTTTTTTATCCGTTAACTTAATAATATGATATCCGAAGGAAGATTTAACAGGTTCACTCAATTGACCAACTTCTAACTTATATGCAGCATCCTCAAATTCTTTCACCATCATACCTGGTCCAAATTCAGATAGTTCTCCACCTTTCTCTTTAGAACCTGGATCCTCTGAATATTGTTTAGCCAATGCCGCGAAATCTTCGCCACTATTTAATTTTTCTTTAATTTCTTTTGCTGTCTTTTCATCTTTCACTAAAATATGGCTAACTTGAAGCTTTGGCTTATAGTGATCTTTAAAATCTTTTTCCGTTACGGTTGCTTTAATAGCTTTTTCAAAAGCGAAAGTAAGCTTTAATTTCTCTTTCAACTGATCTTCATTTTTCACACCATTAGATTCCATATATGTATTAAAATTATCGCCCATCTTGTCTTTTAATTCTTTTAGTTGTTTCGTTACCTCTTCATCCGTAACTTTATATTTATCATCTAATACTTTCTCTACTACCATTTCAGATAAATTCTGTTTACCGTAGTTTTCTTTTAATTTTTTGTTAAAATCACTTTCTGAAATGCTTCCTGATTTTGTAGTTACAATATTATCTGATGAACCACATGCGGATAAAGATAACGTCATCCCCATTAAAATGCTACCTATTACTAATTTCTTTCTTTTCAAATCCGAATACCTCACTTCATTAAATTCAAATGTAACTATGTAAATGTAACGTTTCCCTGTGAACTTCACGTGAATTTAATGAAAGTAGAACATTTGCTAATTCTCCATTTAATACATCAATTTTGAAAATTATGGTGATTCATCCTGTATCGCTAACCTCTAAAGCTGCAAAAAGGACTAATATTTTCATTAATCCTTTTTCACATTTATATAAAATTGAATTTCTCCATCTATAGAGGAAACTCCATATTCAAAACCATGTCTTTCTAAAATACTTTTCACTATCGCTAGTCCTAATCCTGTACCTGATTTTTCTTTACTACGAGAAAATTCTAGTACGTAAAAAGGCTCCCAAATTTTATCGATATCTTTAATTTTTTCCGTATGAATGCCATTTTTTATTTGAAAATATATACTTTTATTTCTATCTTCTAAAGTAATTATTATGTTTTGATTTGCTGAATATTTTATTGCATTAGAAATTAAATTTTGAAATACCATTCTCATTTTATTTAAATCTGCATAAACGATTGTATCGCTCGTATTACAGTTTACTTGCAAGTTAATTTCTTTCGAATCCAGTTCAATCTGATGCTTATCTAATATACTCTGGACCAGTGGTTCAATAGGGAATTCTTCTTTTTGTAAAATATCTCTTTCTAGTTTAGAAAATCGTAATAGTTCTTCAATTAAGTTTGATATTTGATCTGTTTGTTTAATAATTGTATCTACGTAAGTCCCATCATCTAGTCCATCTTTAATCCCCATAGAGTATGCTTTTACTAATGCGATCGGTGTCTTTAATTCATGCGTCACATCACCCATAAATCGTTTTAAATGTTCATTACGATCAGTTAAATCTTGATGTGCTTCATGTAGTTTTTCGCTCATGATATTAATACTATTGGCCAACTCTCCTATTTCATCATTCGTTTTCACTTTCGTTCTTTTAAACTGCAAATGTGAAATATCCTGAGCTACATCACTTAGCTCTTTCAGTGGCGTCGTTATTATTTTTGAAAGTATCCACACAAGTAAAATAATAAGAAGCAGCGAGAAACATACGATGTATAAGTAAAATGTATTTAACGTACTTATAATTTCATTTGAATTCGCAATAGAAGTCCCAATTAAAATTATCGTATCATCTTTCGCAATATATTTAGCAAAAAAACTCGCTTTTACCTTTCCTTGATCGTACAGTTTATTCGATTGCCCTTCCGTCTTCACTTTCATGACTTCGTCTTTCGTAATCCAAAGCTTATTTAACGTCACTTTCTTTTTCGTAAGTTGCATGCGTAATGCTTCGTTCATAGCATCTTCTGACTGATTAATTGGCGTATACGCAATTGTAACGTTGTTTTCACTTTCAATTGTATGAATAACATCCTCTATATTTTCCACTGTTGTATTTTGTATTTGTGTTGTAAATTTATTTAAGCTTTCACGTGTTTTATAAATATTATAGTTCGGTAAGAGATTGTTAATGAATAATAACGAAATCATAAAGATGAGAATAACAGTTGCAGAAATACTGAAAAATAACTTTTTTCCAAGTTTATTCACTTTGTTCCTCCAAACTATAGCCCAGCCCGCGATACGTCTTAATAATATTTTCTCCAATTTTTTTACGCAGCCTTCTTACATGTGTATCAACAGTTCTCTCTTCTCCAAAATAGTCAAATCCCCATACAATATCTAGCAATTTTTTACGAGTTAAAATCGTTCCTTTATGATTTAAAAAGCATTTTATTAATTCGAGCTCTGTTTTTGTAATTTCTAACTCTATATCATTTTTATATACTTTATTTTTGGCGAAATTTATCTTTACATCTTGTACTTGAATAATATCATCATGCTGAATAAGCTTTTTCGCTCGTGTAATTAGTACTCCTGGATGAAATGGTTTTTTTACGTACTCATCTGCCCCACTTTGAAGCGCTGCTAATTCATCTTCGCTTTCACTTTTCGCCGTAAGCATTAACACTTTTACGCTTGAATTCTTTTTTATTTCCTGACAGACAGTAATACCACTATGTTTCGGCATCATCCAATCCAAAATTGCTAAATCAATTTTTTCATCATAAAACATTTGAAGTGCTTCCTCTCCGTCTTTCGCTAATAAAACTTCGAAGCCTTCTTTTTCAAAATAAGCTTTTAAAATTCTTAACATATCTTGTTCGTCATCTGCAATTAAAACTTTCATATTTTTTCCTCCATTGCTTTTAAACAAAAACCAATTGTATCATACAACATCTTTGTTACATGAATGTGACAGAAAAATATTTAAAGCTTTTGAGGGGATAGTAATGGTGAGGTGTTGTATTATGATAAAAAAAATCGGGGTCATTTCTCTTCTTTTATTTCTATTATCAACAAATGCGTTCGCAAAAACCAATCAACAAATTGAAGTATTTGATTGTCAAAAAGAAATGGTCATTCAAAAACAATCTTTAGATCCAGTAATCCAAAAAGAAGCAGTTCAATACGCTAAAGCAATAACCGGTCCATTTAAAAACTTAAATGTCGTTCCAAAAGATGGCTATATGATAAAAATCCCATTATCTAAGCCGGTTTCTATTACTAATCAATGGTTACACACTACAATAGACGAAGTACTTATACTGCTCCCACTAAATGAAAAGCCTTATATTATGCTTTATGATGATGAAAATAATCCGCATTTTTATTATGTAAAAGGTAAACCAGGATTATTATTGAAACAAATGAACGTTAAAACGTAATTGACTGAAAAGGAGTCACCTTATAAGCTAAATTTTAAAAGCTAAGGTGCTCTTTTTTATAATAACAATTTAGTAAATGAAATTATAAAAGTTGTTTTTTTATATAAGGGTCGCAACTTCATATATATCAGCGATTTTTAAGATATATCGATTTACCAACAAAAACCCTGTCCGTAGCTATTCTTTGGATAGCAATCTCTATAATAGTTTGTAGTGACTCGATCCCTTATATAATCCCCCTTTTACAAATCCATTTGCAGTATAAAACACATCCCCTTGCTTCGTGTCAGCATGTAAAACAATCACTTCAAAATACTTTTCCGCATGACATAATAGTTGGTTTAATAATAAGTTCCCTAACCCTATACGCCGATAATCCCTTGAAATATAAAATCTCCTTAACCGCACAATCTTATTGTCTTTTGTGTACGGATCCTCATTTAAACCTCCAACTCCAATTAACATATCACCTTGGAAAACACCATATAAACATTCTCCAGTTTTATTGAATACATTTATTTTGTTTTTATATTCATTTATTAGTCTTATAAGGAAATTAAAACCTTCTTCTTCACTGTCTTGAACGAGATGACTGAATTCATACTCCATTAAATTTTCTATTTTTTGAATATGTATATCTTTCAAGTCCATTCCCCCTAAGTATGAAAACACATAAAAATGCTCGAGAATCATTTATTCTGAGCATTTTTATGGTTGTTACTTTATGTAATTCATAGCGTGCGTATTCTTCACTTCAGATAATATCCCCTTCAACTCCATTAAATCATCTATTACTATATCAGCCTGAGCAAGTTCATCTTCTTGCGCAAAATCAAAATTACATCCAATCGCAAGTAAACCGTTGTCTTTCGCTGCATTTATATCAGATAGCCTGTCACCAACTACCGCTGCCTCTTTTATATCATATTTGTTCATAATACTTTTAACTAAGTCACCTTTATTTAGCGATTGTATTTGTTCAATACTAAACGTTTCAGTCACCCACTTGTCTAAAGCATAATAAGTTACGATTGCTCGTAAATATTCAGTTAAACCATTACTAGCAATGTAAATTGAACAATTATTTTCTTTTATATATGTAAATATTTCTTTTACATTTGAATATAAAGCGCCTTTTCCGCTTTTTATGTTTTCAATTAGTCTATCTAAAAAATATGCATCTGTTTGTTCTCTTACTTCAATAGAATGGTCCGGTAATAAAGCTTCCCAAACTTGCGGTAACGGCACACCCATAATTTCTCTATATTTATTAATTGGTGTTACTGTATCCCATAGTTGTAGTGATCTTAAGTGATTGAAAGTATCATCTAACGATAATTCTAAAATTTTATCTGTTTGAAATAACGTTCCGTCCATATCAAAAATTAACGCTTGTAACATGTCATTCTCCCCTTTTGAACTATAAGTATTACTCGATATATTTTTCAGCATCTCAACGATAATTTCTGAACAATAATTTGCGGCAGTTTTCGCGAAATCATCATAAGAAACTTGAGCTTCATCATCTGCACTGTCAGAAATACATCTTATAACAAGAAACGGTATATCATTTATGTAGGCGACATGTCCAATTGCTGCTCCTTCCATTTCTGTACAATGAGGTGCGTATTCGTCTATTAATTTCGCCTTTAACTTTGAATCTTCAACAAAACATTCACCGCTGACGATTCTTCCTTCATGAACCCTAGTACGTAAACTACTACTATTACATGCTTTACGTGCTAACTCTACCAATTCCTTACTTGCGATAAATTCTTCCTTGAACGGAAATAAGTTTTTCATTTGATTTTTACTTACATCATGATGGGTTACGTTAGTTGAAATAACTAAATCGCCAACTTTTACATCTGGATGTAACCCACCAGCAACGCCTGTATTAATGATAGAGTCTACATCAAATTTATGAATTAATGTTTGCGCGCATGCAGCTGCATTTACTTTCCCTACACCAGAACGTGTAATAATTACTTCTATCCCCATGAATTCTCCAATATAAAAAGGCATTCCCGCTATTGTCTGTTCCTCTTGTATAACTAGTTTTTCTAAAAGTAAATCTATTTCAATTTGCATTGCTCCAATAATGCCGATTCTGTTCATGTATGTAGTCTCCTTTATTAATTAATCCCTTTAATCCTCTCAGACATAACCGACAATAAAAATTTCGGAAGTACAAGTTGTCTCTTTAACCTTTTCGGCTGTGAGAGTAACCTATACAGCCATTCAGTTCCGGTATCCCTCATCATTTTCGGTGCTCTTTTTACAGTACCAGATATTATATCAATCATGCCTCCGATACCAATAGATAGCGGAACGTTTAATGTTTGTATGTTTTCATAGATGAACTCTTCTTGTTTTGGTGAACCTAGTCCTACTAGTAGTAAATGCGGCTTGAATTGCTTAATTTTCATTTTTATTTCTTCTATTTCTTCACCATTTACAAATCCATGCTGTCCTTTAAACTGCGCTCCTGGGAACTGCTCATTTAATTTTTCTAATGCCTTTTTATTACTTTCTGGAGCGGCTCCAAAAAGAAAGACACGATATTCATTGTCGTTACAATATTTTATTAAATCGTGAGTTAAATCCGCTCCAGTAACACGTTCTTTCAAAGTTCCTTTTAATATTTTCGAGCCAATTATGACACCAATCCCATCCGCTGTTATTAAATCCGCAGATAGTAACATCTTTTTAAACTGCTTTGATTTTTCCGTATTTTCCTTTGCAGACATAACAATTTCAGGATTTGCAGTTACTACAAACCTTGGTTTCTCTTGTTGTTCATGTAGCCAACCTTTTAATAAACTTATAGCTTTTGCATATTCTAAAGTTGAAAAAGGTATACCTTTTATAAACTGCTGATCCACTATACTCTCCCCTTACATAAGCTGCAAATATTCATCAATATCTTTAGAAATTTGAATAAAAGCCTTATTCCAAAATTCATAATTTCTTATATCTATTTCAAAATATTTTTTCATAAGCTCCTCTACTGGAACCTTTCCTGTTTCTCGTAAAAACTCTTTATATTTCGAATGAAAAGTACCTTTACTTTCTTGAGCGATTTCTAATAAACTAAAACTTACTAAATATCCAAATGTGTATGGATAATTGTAAAAAGGAACATCTGCTATATAAAATTGAATATATTTCATCCATACAAACGGTTGGTATTCACTTAAAGCATTTCCATAAGCTTCTTTCTGTGCCATTATAGATAATTTCTCAATTTCATCAGCACTTAAAGGACCCTCTTTACATTTTTCATAAAATGTTTTTTCAAACTGATACGATGCTCGTATTGCCATTACATAATTAAAACTATTTCTTATTTTCCAGCTAAGTAATGACTTTTTCATATCTTTACTATCCGTTGTTTCAATTAGATAATTTAAGAGTACCGTTTCAAAGAAAATAGATGCTGATTCAGCCGTACTCATTGGCAAATTATCATCTAAAAAAGATATAGATTGTTCGAAACTCATATTATAAAAATGCCAAGCGTGTCCTAATTCATGAGCGAGCACTCTTACACTATCTATACTCCCATCATAGCGCATTGAAATTCGTGATTCTTTCTCACTGAAAAATGGAGCACAAAACCCACCTGGTGGTTTATTCTCTCTCGGTTCAGCATCTACCCATCCACTTTCTATCGCATTACGTGCAAATTCTGCTAATTCTTCATCAATATTCTTACATGCATCATAAACGTTTTGTACTGCTACTGAAAAAGGAATTATAACCTCATTACTTTCCTTTACTGTCATAAGTTCATGCCATGTAATTGACTCTTTTCCCTTCTTATACACGTTTAAAGCACTTACTAATTTATCAAGGTTTTCTTCTGTCGCATTCCACATTTGGAATAATACAGCTTCTGAAATGCCATTCGCATGAAAAGATTGTGTTAAAATCTCTCTATCTTCTATTTCATTACTCTTTGCATTACGCAATCTCCCTATTTGATTTAATACAGTAGCAAAGATTTCTTTTTCCTTATGTAAAGTACTTGTAAGTAACTCGAATACTTCTAATCTTTCCTTTTCATTTTCACTATTCATTGCAATATTATTTGCTTGTCCAAAGGATAATTGTTTATTATTGTGCTCTATTTCTATCCTATCCCGTAATTGTATGTACATATCTTCCCACGCACTAAGTTCATTTTTTATAAACTTAATATTAATATTATCGGAAGTTTCTACTTCACTATGTTTTATTATTTGCTGTACTTCACTTTTTAGTTCCTTCACTTTCACATTCAATTTAGTAAGGTCAGATGAAACACTTTCTTCAACCCATTGACAATACAAATAGTATTCTGCTTTTTCAATAGCTTGTATAAGCTTTGAAAGAACCTCTACATCTTTTGTTACAAAATATTGCTCTTTCAACTCTAAAATCGGAAATAGAATATCCTCATTCAAATACAATCGATTTAAATCCCATCTAGCAATTTCTTGCATTTTTATAGCCGCCTCCTATTTTTACAAATAGTTACAGATATTTCTTCCTACACAATTATATATGAAATAAAAAAATTTCGATATCCTTAAATATTCAGATTCCTATAAATGCATTCTTATTTATATCTTTTCTTCTACCATAAAGTATCATTTCACATATAAAAAATACTCCCTCTACAGGATTGCATTTGATATAGGCTAACTTCAAAGGTTTCATCTTCATCCATACCATATCGACCGATTATCACAGATTAAAAAATAAAAAAGGATTGATCAAAAGATCAATCCTTTACTCTACTTCATTTAAGAAAAATAACGTTATAACGCCAGGACCTGTATGTGCACCGATTGCTGCACCAATTGTATTTACGATAAATACTTCACAGCCAAATCTTTCAGTAATTAATGCTTTTAACGCTTCAGCTGTTTCTAAGTCGTCACCGTGAGTCATAGCGATTGTTTGACCTTTAAGGTATTTTCCACGTTCTTCCATAATATCAACAATACGGCTTAATACTTTCTTTTTCCCTCGTACTTTTTCAAGTGGGACAAGTTTTCCTTCTTCCACGTTCAAAATCGGCTTAATGTTTAATAAACCACCGATAAATCCTGCTACTTTACTTAAGCGCCCGCCTCTAACAAGGTACTGTAAGTCAGCTACAGTGAAGATATGTTCCATATGGTTCATTAGAAAAGCGACACGGTTTAATATGTCTTCTTTTGATGCGCCGTTTTTTGCCATTTTAGCAGCTTCTAATACGACAAGCCCTTGACCAAGCGAAGCACATTTCGTATCAATAATTTCTAAATCTAAATCTGCATATGTTTCTTTTACTTCCTCTTTAATGACAACTGATGATTGATATGTACCAGACAGTTCAGATGAAAAAGCTAAATATATACAAGGATTACCTTCTTTTGCATAAGAAACAAATTTTTCTTGGAAAGTTTCAAGTGAAGGCAATGACGTTTTATAAACAGCGCCTTCTCTCATTTTTTGCAGTAATGTAACTGACTCTAATGTTACTCCATCTAAATACTCTGTTTCTACTTCATCATATACACGGAGTGGAATTAAATCAATATCATATGCTTGCAGCAATTCTACTGGTAAATCCGCCGCACTATCCGTAATGATTTTAACACCCATTTTTAAACCTCTATTCTGTTATAAATATAAAATAATAAAATAAAAATAGTACTTTTAAATTATATACGTAAAACTTAAATGAAGAAAGGAAAACACTTTATATTGTATGCACTATTCTTCAAAACTTGAACTATTAATGAAAATGGTTCTATTTTAAACACCTTTTTCTTATCATTTTTCAATAACACGAATAATTTTATAAGTATTTTGTATCATCATATTTTAATTCTTTATCTTAATATAATCTTTTCAAATTTATACTGTTTAAAATTTATACTGTTTAAAATTTAAAAGCCACATCCAATAAAGGAAATGGCTTTTAAATTTCCATAAAACAACCAAACTTTATTTCCCATCACATTGTTCTCATTATTATTTTGGCGATGTTAATGATTAATATTTATAGCCTGTACTATATTCACCTGTAAGAATCACTATATAAAAAAACAGGTTAAACATTTTATAAAATATTTAATTTTACTAGTAAAGCTAATAAAATTTGGAGAAGAATTTGAACATTTACTGCTATGTCTGTATCCGTAGTCGTAACTGTAACATTTCTAGAATTTCTAATAACAGTTTCTTGTTTATTAATTTGTTTAATAGATGATTTTTGAAACAATTCTTGTGCTACACGATCAGCTTTTTCACTATCTGCTATAGAAATACTTATTATAACCACAATAGCTGCTTGTAAAGCTGCTTGAATAGATAACGCAGCTTTTGTATCAGTAGTAGTAACTTCTACATCTGCTGAATCAACTATTGTAATAGATTCTTCAGAAATTTGATAAGTTTTACTTTCTTGCGCAGCTGCTTCTGAAACGCTAGCATTTTTAAAAGACGGATGAGGATTTGAAGAATCTAATGCACTCCACTTTTTATTTCCATCTGAATGACATGTTTTTTCCATAAGTTCACCCCCTTTCAATCTAAATAATTATTAACCTGTGATTGTATTTCAGAAATAATACTTTTAATTTGCTGCTTTTTTTCTGGCGATAAATTTTTTAGTTTTTCTTCATTTATCCCATGCCTATTAAAAATATCTGAGAGTAAAAGGTCTATAATTATATTCTTTTGATCTTTATCAAACTTAAAGGAAGAAAATTTATTTAAATCATCCATTTACAATGTTCACTCCTATCAGTTTTCTATAAAAATTTCAAATAACTACCAGCATTATATGTATTTAAATAACAATTGCTTGGACAAGTAACTTAATCTTCTATTTTCCCTTCTTTTTACTAATGAAATCAAAAGGCTGTCTTCTAATGCGAAGACAGCCTCCCGTTACTTAACATATATAAGTTTTAATTACTGTTAAATAATAAGTTCACCTTTGCTATTGTATAGTTATCCCCACTTACCTTCCCATCAATCTTGAATTTTAATTTAGTCATAATAAGAAGTCCAAGCTTGTACCACATATTACAACAAAAAAATATTTACTTTGAGTGAACCATTATAGCTAAATATAAATGGGATAGACACTTTATAAAATGTTTAGTTTAACTAGTAACGCTAATAAAATTTGAAGGAGAATTTGAATATTCACTGCAATATCTGTATCAGTAGTTGTTACGGTTACGTTTCTGGAATTTTTAATAAATGTTTTTTGTCTATTAATTTGTTTAATAGATGATTTTTGAAACAATTCTTGTGTTATTTTATCTGCCTTTTCACTATCTGCTATAGAAATACTTACTACAACCACAATAGCTGCTTGTAACGCAGCTTGGATGGATAGCGCAGCTTTTGTATCTGTAGTAGTAACTTGTACATCTGCTGAATCTACTATTTCAATATATTCCTCAGAAACTTGATCGATTTCATCTGTTTGTATAGCTTCTTCTAAAAAATTTGCATTTTTACTATATGAATAAGAATTTA
>NZ_JAKUFQ010000067.1:0-31015 GCF_022663475.1 Bacillus cereus group sp. BfR-BA-01382 | reverse complement strand
GTTCGACTCCTCTCGGGCGCGCTTTTATTAACGGGAAGTGGCTCAGCTTGGTAGAGCACCTGGTTTGGGACCAGGGGGTCGCAGGTTCAAATCCTGTCTTCCCGATATTCCCAAAAACATGGGGCCTTAGCTCAGCTGGGAGAGCGCCTGCCTTGCACGCAGGAGGTCAGCGGTTCGATCCCGCTAGGCTCCACTTATTTTAATATCATTTATGGCGGTGTAGCTCAGCTGGCTAGAGCGTACGGTTCATACCCGTGAGGTCGGGGGTTCGATCCCCTCCGCCGCTACCATAAAGGACCTTTAGCTCAGCTGGTTAGAGCAGACGGCTCATAACCGTCCGGTCGTAGGTTCGAGTCCTACAAGGTCCACCACTAAAGGTTTATATCTCGGAGGTATACCCAAGTTCGGCTGAAGGGATCGGTCTTGAAAACCGACAGGCGGCGAGAGTCGCGCGGGGGTTCGAATCCCTCTACCTCCTCCATTTTTTCTTAAATTACATATTATATCATCGCGGGGTGGAGCAGTACGGTAGCTCGTCGGGCTCATAACCCGAAGGTCGCAGGTTCAAATCCTGTCCCCGCAACCAAATGGTCCCGTGGTGTAGTGGTTAACATGCCTGCCTGTCACGCAGGAGATCGCCGGTTCGACCCCGGTCGGGACCGCCATTTTAATAAGGCTCGGTAGCTCAGTCGGTAGAGCAGAGGACTGAAAATCCTCGTGTCGGCGGTTCGATTCCGTCCCGAGCCACCATTTTGAAGTCGCAAGCCGGCTTAGCTCAATTGGTAGAGCAACTGACTTGTAATCAGTAGGTTGGGGGTTCAAGTCCTCTAGCCGGCACCACTTTCAAAATGAGCCATTAGCTCAGTTGGTAGAGCATCTGACTTTTAATCAGAGGGTCGAAGGTTCGAATCCTTCATGGCTCACCATTTTCAATTTTATGCGGGTGTAGTTTAGTGGTAAAACAAGAGCCTTCCAAGCTCTGGTCGAGAGTTCGATTCTCTTCACCCGCTTTTCAATTATGGGCCTATAGCTCAGCTGGTTAGAGCGCACGCCTGATAAGCGTGAGGTCGATGGTTCGAGTCCATTTAGGCCCACCATAATTGTTCCGCAGTAGCTCAGTGGTAGAGCTATCGGCTGTTAACCGATCGGTCGTAGGTTCGAGTCCTACCTGCGGAGCCATATTTATAGAGAAGTACCCAAGTGGCTCAAGGGGCTCCCCTGCTAAGGGAGTAGATCGCGAACGCGGTGCGAGGGTTCGAATCCCTTCTTCTCTGCCAGAACTGGCCCGTTGGTCAAGTGGTTAAGACACCGCCCTTTCACGGCGGTAACACGGGTTCGAATCCCGTACGGGTCATACTAAAAGAGATAGCATAATCTGCTATCTCTTTTTTGTTGTGTATAGATATAGAAGAAGCTATGACAGATTATAAATAATAAGTTTAAAATAGGATTACCTTTTCTCATACATAAGAAAAAGTAATCCTATTTTTTGAATATGTTTTAACTTTCTATTGAATGTTCATCTTGTTTAATAACAACATGACTATATGCGGAGTGAAGAGTTTTGTAGCCTAAAAGTGCAATAGTTAAGGCAAGGCCTCCTGCTATAATAGCCACATTAAATCCTACATGGGCTCCAAAGTTATCAATAACTAAACCAGCTATCGCTGATCCTAGGGAGACTCCAATTCCAAGTCCTGTAATTGCCCAAGTCATTCCTTCGGTTATCTTTGATTCAGATACGATTTTTTCCACAAGCCCCATAGTAATAATCATAGTAGGAGCGACAGATAGCCCTGCAAAGAAAACAATAACTACTAGCCAAGTAATACTGTTTACAAAAACTAGTGGCAGCATTGTTATCATGGAAAGTGTGACCGCTATTAAAAACTGATTATAGGGTGGGGTATTGAGTTTAAGGGTACCGAAAATAAGGCCTGCCAGGCATGAACCGATTGCATAGACAGAAAGTACAAAGCTAGCAGCTACTGTGTTTCCTTGCTGCTCAGCAAAAGCTACACTAACGACATCTATTGTGCCGAAGATAGTACCTATAGCAATGAGTGTGAATACTAGTACTCGCAAAGAACCAATTTTAAATACTGTTCCGTTGTTTGTAATGTCGCGAGGGTGTACAGGCGGTTCTGTGCTTTTTTGCATAGTAAATAGGCATACCCCGATTGTAAGAAAAACAGATGATAAAAGTGGCGCTGCTTCTGGGAAGAACATAACACTTAAACTGACAGATAATACAGGACCAATTATGAAGCAAATTTCGTCGACGACCGATTCGAAGGAAAATGCTGTATGCAATTTATGGGATCCGCGGTATAGTTTAGTCCAACGTGCACGTACCATAGCTGACATATTTGGCATACAACCTGCACATAAAGCGGATAGAAATAGCGTCCAATAAGGAGCTTCATATTTCGTACATAGAAGTAAGAGGATTGTAAAGAAAACGCTAATACCTGTAGTCGGAAGAAGTATGCGAGATTGCCCTAATTGATCAGCCATCCGAGAAATATGAGGAGCTAGTAAAGCTGATGATAATGTAAAGGTAGCTGCAACAGCTCCAGCAAGCCAATAGTCACCACTTACTTGAGATAACATGGTAACAATACCAATACCCATCATTGATATGGGCATACGAGCTATAAATCCTGCTAATGAGAATCCTTTTGTACCAGGAGCACTGAAAATCTCACGGTAGGAATTAAACATGATAATCACCACAATATTTGACGTGTACATATACATTCTTCATTCTTTTAACTCCTCCTCTGTTTCATTAATACCTTCTATAAAAAGGGACAGTGAGTCAATGTAGGGTATAGGTAAGAAGTTATATTATCTTGTAAGCTAGAAATAATTGACATACGCACCGTATGCCAATATCATATTAACATACGGAGCGTATGTCAATTGAAATGTTTTATCTCTGGATAGAGCCGATGTTTAAAGGAGTTATTCTTTTATATAGAGAACGATACTATAGTGCAATTCATTTTGAATAAAGAGAATGAATAGAAGTAGGAGGAAAAGATGATTAAAAAAACGAGAGCAGAAATGATTACTGAAACACGTGCTAAATTGCTGTGGGCAGCAAGAGAGGCTTTTGGTACAGTTGGATATGTAAATACGTCTATGGATGATTTTACAGCATCTGTCGGTTTAACACGTGGTGCAATTTATCATCATTTTGGTGATAAAAAAGGATTGTTAGAAGCAGTTGTAAAAGAAATTGATATGGAAATGGATAATAAATTAGGGAAAGTATCAGATGAAGCGGAAGGAAAATGGGAAGGGTTTGTTGGGCGTTGTCGTGCATATTTAACGATGGCACTTAATCCAGAAATTCAGCGAATCGTACTTCGAGATGCACCAGCAGTATTAGGAACTAGTTATTATCAATCATCACAGTCACAATGTTTAGTGACGATGGCCGAGATGCTTCAGCAATTAATGAAGGACTGTATTATTGAAAAGACGGACTGTGAAGCTTTAGCAAGATTTATAAATGGCGGACTAGTGGACCTTGCTTGTTGGATTGCGAATTCTGAAGATGCAGAGGCACGGTTGTCTAAAGCTTTGCATAGCCTATCACTTATATTGAATGGTTTATTATTAGAAAAGAATGCATAATTTTAACGGATATTTTTTAATATATAATAATGATTAAAAGGGAGGTGATAAAGTATAGGCTAATTCATTTATTTAACCGTATTCTATATAAGCTAATTGACGTCCATCTTGTAAGGGAATGATGTGATCAGTCAGTTTAATCTTATAATGTGATTACATTTTTTGTGAATGTTAGGATTTTTATTATAGAAAGTGAATTTAGTTACAGTGAGTAATTGAATCATACATTTTTATTCACAATCTAAAGAAAACACCTAATTTGGTATGGATTCCACACCTGATCTAACAACTTTACACTCTATGTGAAAAAGTTCACAAATAGGTCATAAATTGTGAAGTAATTCACAATAATACGTGCTACAATATGAATGTAAAGAAGTTAAACAACATTAAATTAGTATTTTAATTAATTACTTAAACAATCATAAAAAAATATATGTGAACAATAGAGAGGGGAAATTACCATGAAAAAAGGTATCAATCGTGTAGTATTAGTAGGAACAGGAGCTGTAGGTTGTAGTTACGCTTACTCAATGATCAACCAAGGTGTAGCTGAAGAATTCGTATTAGTAGATGTTAATGAAGCAAAAGCAGAAGGGGAAGCAATGGACTTAAGCCATGCGGTACCATTCTCTCCATCACCAACAAAAGTTTGGAGCGGTAGCTATGCAGATTGTAAAGATGCAGATCTAGTTGTTATCACTGCTGGGTTACCACAAAAGCCAGGTGAAACTCGTTTAGACTTAGTTGAGAAAAATACAAAGATCTTTAAACAAATCGTTCGCGGCATTATGGATAGCGGATTCGATGGAATCTTCTTAATCGCAACTAACCCGGTTGATATTTTAACTTACGTAACTTGGAAAGAATCTGGTTTACCGAAAGAGCGCGTAATCGGTTCTGGTACTACTTTAGACTCTGCTCGTTTCCGTTACATGTTAGGTGACTACTTAGATGTAGATCCACGTAACGTTCATGCTTACATCGTTGGTGAGCACGGTGACACTGAACTTCCAGTATGGAGCCACGCTACTATCGGTGTACAAAAACTAGAAACAATCTTAGCTAACAACGAACAGTACAAACAAGAAGACTTAGATAAAATCTTCGAAAATGTACGTGATGCAGCTTACCATATCATCGAACGTAAAGGTGCAACTTACTACGGAATCGGTATGTCACTACTTCGTGTAACTAAAGCGATCTTAAACAACGAGAACAGCGTATTAACTGTATCTGCATACCTTGAAGGTCAATACGGTGAGAAAGATGCTTACGTAGGTGTTCCAGCTGTTATTAACCGCGAAGGTGTACGTGAAATCGTAGAACTTGAGCTAAATGAAGAAGAAAAAGCGAAATTCGCTCATTCTGTAAAAGTATTAAAAGAAACTATGGCACCAGTACTATAATTAATTGCTAAATAATCCGGAAGTGGGGACCTGCTTCTTACTTCTGGATTTATATATAATTCAATATAAATTCCTTTTCCGGTTTCCCTTGTATATCCCCAATATACCCCTTTTGCTGGATAAGGGTCATTTATAGAAAAGAGCACTCTATTTTATATAGAGTGCTCTTTATGATTATTTTTTAGGTGTTAATCCTAACTTCTTTAAAATATCTGTCAGTGTACCGCTTTTTGATTTTTCTACAGGTGTTTGTGATTTAGATGCATCTGGACCTTTTTTCAAGAAGTTCTTTTCAACGAAGCGAATATCTTTTTCGTCGACAATTCCATCTTTATTAAGATCTCCGTCTTTTACAGTTAGTCCTTTTTTAATGTAGTTGCTAGCGATAATTTCAGCATCTTTAATATCGATTACTTTATCACCATTTACATCGCCGGCAAGGTTTTCGTCAGGTCTTGCATAATAATATTGGCCAAGCAGCTTACCGTCTTTTTCAGTACCAAGTTTCGTTGTTAGGCGGCTTGAAATGAGTTACTCGATGTTTCTGAATCACTGAAATAGGCGAATACACCTCCGAATGTAAGGGATAAACCAAGTGAAGCGGTGACAACTCCCATTCCTACTTTTTGTTTTAATGACATAAGAAAGCCCTCCTAGTTAAATTTTCATAGTGACCGTTCGCAACAAGGATAAATAAGTAAACATAGTAGTCCACTATGAATTATAGTTACGGAAGATCTAAGTTCTTTATTGAGAGCGAGTATATGCTTATGAATTTTGCATTTCAATAAAATTGTGACAAAAAATGTTGAGAAACATTTTTTTATGACAGATTATTTTGTTTTGATTTTGAATGAAAAATAGCATGAAAAATAGGATAAATCTAATAAAATAAAGGTTGAGAAAAAATAATAGGTAAAAATATAGAAGAATAATAAAGCGTTTTCAATGAATATTCGTCAAAATTCGATATTTTACACGGAAATGTGAAGAAAAACTAACATTTTTAAGAAAAAAACGAATGTTTTTTATAAATCAACAAGGATATTGCAGTTTTTCGCAGAAATAATTAAAGTATAAAAAATTCTGTCATCTAAGTGAGGTGAGCATATTGAGTGTAATAAATTGTGAAGAAGTGAAACGAGATGAGTTTCATACAGAAAAGTACTATGAAAGTTATAACATCTTTGGCGCACATGTTGTGACGGAAGATGAGATTCAAGGGGTACGATTTACAGTGTGGGCTCCTCATGCGAAAGCAATGAGTGTTGTTGGAGATTTTAATGAGTGGGATTATGAGCAACATAAGATGCTACAAGTGACAGAAGAAGGCATTTGGTCCTTATTTATACCGCATATTGAAGAAGGAGAAATATATAAATATGCGATTGAAACGTTGGCTGGTGACGTCATTTTAAAGGCAGATCCGTATGCTATATATGCAGAAGTAAGACCGAATACGGCATCTGTAGTTTTTGATATAAAAGGATATGAATGGAATGATAAAAACTGGAATCGTAAGAAAAAGAAAAAACCGATTTATAAAGAAGCGATGACAGTTTATGAATTACATTTTGGTTCTTGGAAAAAGAAAGAAGATGGAACGCTGTATTCTTACAGGGAAATGGTAGAAGAGCTCATCCCGTATGTGGTGGAACATCAATTTACACATATTGAAATTATGCCGCTTGTTGAGCATCCATATGATCGTTCTTGGG
The DNA here is from genome assembly GCF_022663475.1 of Bacillus cereus group sp. BfR-BA-01382. Lineage (NCBI taxonomy): Bacteria > Bacillati > Bacillota > Bacilli > Caryophanales > Bacillaceae > Bacillus > Bacillus cereus group sp. BfR-BA-01382. Next base: position 24,243 of record NZ_JAKUFQ010000067.1, on the reverse strand, counting down.
GATATCAAGGAACGGGATATTATGCAGCGACGAGTAGATTTGGTACGCCGCATGATTTAATGTATTTTGTCGACGAATGTCATAAATATGGAATCGGTGTCATTTTAGATTGGGTGCCGGGGCACTTTTGTAAAGATGCTCACGGTTTATATTTGTTTGATGGCACACCGACCTATGAATATAAAGATAAAGATGTACAAGAAAATCCAGTATGGGGAACTGTCAATTTTGATTTAGGGAAGAGAGAGGTACGTAATTTCTTAATTTCAAATGCGTTATTTTGGATGAGATATTTCCATATTGATGGTTTCAGAGTAGATGCAGTTGCGAACATGTTGTACTGGAATAAAGAAGGACAAGAGCAAAGTAATGAGCATGCTGTTTCATTTTTAAGAGAGTTAAATGAAGCAGTGTTTGCAGAGGATGAAGATTTTCTTATGACGGCAGAAGATTCAACAGCTTGGCCACTTGTAACAACTCCAACGTATGAAGGTGGGCTTGGATTCAATTACAAATGGAACATGGGCTGGATGAATGATGTACTGAAATATATGGAGTGTGCGCCTGAATATAGGAAACACATTCATGAGAAAATGACGTTTTCTTTACTATATGCGTACTCTGAAAACTTCATATTACCACTTTCTCATGATGAAGTCGTTCATGGGAAAAAGTCGTTATTAAATAAAATGCCAGGTGATTACTGGGATAAGTTTGCTCAGCTTCGTTTATTATATGGATATTTCTTTACTCACCCAGGAAAGAAGTTACTTTTCATGGGAGGAGAATTCGGACAGTTTGATGAGTGGAAAGACCTTGAAGATTTAGATTGGAATTTACATGATTTTGAAATGCATCGTTATATGCATGATTACTTTAAAGAGCTCATAGCATTGTATAAGCGCTCAAAACCACTTTGGCAGCTTGACCATTCACCTGAAGGCTTTCAGTGGATTGATGCTAATAATAATGAGCAAAGTATTTTCTCTTTTATCCGCCAAGGGGATAAACAAGAAGATGCGTTAGTTGTCGTATGTAATTTTACGAAAGCTACATATGAAAACTATAAAGTAGGTGTACCAGATTTCGAGTATTATAACGAGATTTTAAACAGTGATGCTGAGCAATATGGCGGTTCGGGGCAAGTGAATAAGAAACGTCTTAAGACGATTCTAGAACCGTACCATAATCAAGCAGCACATGTAGAGATTACAATTCCACCATTTGGCGTATCCATATTACGACCAGTGAAGACGAGAAAGGGGAGCAAAAAACAAGATGGCTCAAAAACAAAAGTGCGTAGCAATGTTACTAGCAGGGGGAAAAGGTAGTCGTTTAAGTGCATTAACAAAAAATTTAGCCAAGCCAGCTGTTCCATTTGGTGGTAAATATCGCATTATTGATTTTACGCTAAGTAACTGTGCGAATTCTGGTATTGAAACGGTTGGGATTTTAACACAATATCAACCACTTGAACTTCATAATTATATCGGAATTGGAAATGCGTGGGATTTAGACCGAGTAAACGGTGGAGTCACAGTATTACCTCCTTATGCGGAGTCTTCAGGGGTGAAGTGGTATACAGGTACGGCAAGTGCCATTTATCAAAATTTAAACTATTTAAGTCAGTATGAACCGGAGTATGTTCTTATTTTATCAGGCGACCATATTTATAAAATGGATTACAGTAAGATGCTAGATTACCATATTGAGAAAGAATCGGACGTATCCATTTCTGTTATTGAAGTACCTTGGGATGAAGCGAGTCGCTTTGGCATTATGAATACAAATGAAGAGATGGAGATTGTTGAGTTTGAAGAGAAACCACAATTTCCAAGAAGTAATCTTGCATCAATGGGAATTTATATTTTTAACTGGGCAATTTTGAAAGAGTATTTAGAGATGGATGCAAGAAATCCTGAATCTAGTAATGATTTCGGAAAAGATGTACTTCCACTTTTATTAGATGAAGGGAAGAAGCTAATGGCGTATCCATTTGAAGGATATTGGAAAGATGTTGGAACGGTGAAAAGCTTATGGGAAGCGAATATGGATTTACTTCGCGATGAAACATCGCTGAATTTAAACGATCGTAATTGGCGTATTTATTCTGTGAATCCAAATGAGCCACCTCAATATATTGCAGAAAAGGCAAAAGTAGAAGAATCACTTATTAACGAAGGATGCGTCATTGAAGGGGACGTGAAGCATTCTGTGTTATTCCAAGGGGTGACGGTGGAAGAAGGTAGTATGGTTATTGATTCTGTCGTTATGCCAGGAGCAAAGATTGGTAAAAATGTTGTGATTGAAAGAGCGATCGTTGGTTCGGAAATGGTTATTGAAGATGGAACAATTATTCGTCCAGAAAAAAATGTCGACGATGTAGTACTCATTGCTGAAGGGAAATAGAAAAGGGGGATGAAATGAATGGGAGAAAAAATGTTAGGAATTATTAATGCAACGGGAAGTTTTCCTTCCTTAAAGAAAGTAACAGGGCATCGTTCATTAGCGGCGTTACCGTTTGGGGGCCGTTACCGACTCATTGATTTCATGCTTTCAAATATGGTGAATTCTAATATTCATAGTGTAGCGGTTTTTACAAGTCATAAAAATCGCTCACTAATGGACCATGTTGGTTCAGGAAAACAGTGGGATTTAGATAGAAAACGAGACGGACTATTTTTATTCCCGCCAAATTGCCAATGTGACCAAGATGAGTTTGGGTCTTTTGCACACTTTAGAAGACATATTGATTATTTTCTAAGAAGCAGAGAAGAGTACGTTGTTATTACGAATAGCCATCTCGTAACAGCATTAAATTTCCAGGCGGTGTTAGAGCGACATATACATACGGCAGCTGATATTACGGAAGTTTGCCATGAAGGGGTTTCGCTTCAAACATACGTGTTAAAGAAACAATTATTGTTAGATTTATTTGAGACATATAAAGATGTGGAGCAATACAGTTTATTTGATGTAGTGAGAGAAAAGCGCGGAAAATCACTGCATATTGCTACGTATGAGCATACAGGATATGTAGCTATTATTGATTCGATTGAAAGTTACTATAAACATAGCTTAGAAATTTTGCAGCCTGCTATTTGGAAGCAATTATTTAAGAAAGAAGCGCCGATCTTTACGAAAGTAAAAGATGAGCCGCCAACTCGTTATCTAAAGGGTGCAGTCGTGAAAAATACAATGATTGCAAATGGCAGTATTATTGAAGGGGAAGTCGAAAACAGTGTTGTTTCCCGTTCGGTTAAAATTGGAAAAGGTTCAATTATTCGTAACAGTATTATTATGCAAAAGAGCCAAATTGGAGATAACTGTATAATAGACGGTGTTATTATTGATAAAGACGTGAAAATTGGCGACGGTGTCGTATTAAAAGGAAACATCGATGAGCCATATGTTGTAGAAAAAGGAAGCGTACAAAACAGTACGATTAATAGTTATTCCTAAAGAATCAGTGGGGGCTTTTTCTCCCACTGATTAAAGTTTTAATTTAAATGAAAACTCGAAGGGAGGAAGCTGCAAGAGGAGTATAAAAACTTTTCGCGCAGTGGGACAACAAGTGAATATTTTATTTGCAGTATCAGAATGTGTACCGTTTGTGAAATCGGGAGGATTAGCTGATGTAGCGGGTGCGCTCCCAAAAGAGCTGAAAAAATTAGGAGTGGACGTTCGTATTATACTTCCGAATTATAGTCTCATTCCGCAAAAGTTAAGAGATGGATGTACGTTACATAAAGTAATTAACGTCCCGCTTGGGTGGAGAAATCAATATTGCGGAATTTTAAAAGGTGAGCAAGACGGAATTACGTATTACTTAATAGATAATGAATATTATTTTAAGAGAGATTCTCTGTATGGTCATTATGATGACGGGGAGCGTTTTTCTTATTTCTCAAAAGCAGTGTTAGAGTGTATTCCGCATCTTGATTTTGAAGTGGATGTTCTTCATAGCCACGATTGGCATACGGCTATGGTTAATTTCTTACTTCGTGAAAAGTATCAAGATAACCCGTTATATGAGCGTATTAAAACGGTATATACGATTCACAACTTGCAGTTCCAAGGAGTATTTCCTTCTGAAGTGATGTACGACTTGTTAGAGCTTGGTGATGAATATTTTCATAGTGAGCAGCTAGAGTTTTATGGAAACATAAACTTTATGAAAGGCGGTATTATCGCTTCGGATCAAATTACAGCGGTGAGCCCGACGTATAAAGAAGAAATTCAATATGAATTTTTCGGTGAGAAGTTAGATGGATTACTGAGAAAATATAATGATAAGCTTAGTGGCATTGTAAATGGTATTGATACGAGCGTATATAATCCAGAAACGGATTCATATATTAAGGCTCAGTATGATGCAGAGTCATTATATGAAAAGAGTGAAAATAAACGCGCTTTGCAGCGTTATTTTGGTTTGCCAGAAAAAGAGGATACACCAATTATTTCAATGGTAACGAGATTAACGAAGCAAAAAGGTCTTGATTTAGTACGCACTGTATTCCGCGAAATAATGGAAGAAGATGTACAATGTATTATTTTAGGTTCAGGTGATTCGGAATATGAGCAATTCTTTGAGTGGATGGCATATGAGTATCCGGAGAAGGTAAAAGTTTATATCGGATTTAATGAAGAATTAGCGCACCAAGTGTATGCGGGAAGCGATTTATTTTTAATGCCATCGCTGTTTGAACCGTGTGGACTTGGACAACTTATCGCATTGGCGTACGGTACGATTCCAATTGTAAGAGAAACAGGTGGATTAAACGATACGGTACATTCTTATGATGAAGAAACAGGCGAAGGAAATGGTTTCAGTTTCACGAACTTTAATGCACATGACATGCTGCATACGGTTCACCGTGCAATTGAATTTTATCACGATAAACCAGTGTGGGAGCAGCTTGTAAAACAAGCGATGACTGAAGATTATAGCTGGAGGCAATCGGCTCTTGCTTATAAGGAATTGTATAAAAGTCTCATGGAATAACATGTAGGTGGTGAAAAAATGTTTACTCATGTTGAAAGTTTTAAATCAACTTTTCTAGAAAAGTTAGAGACGATGTATGGGAAAAGTTTCAAAGATTCTACAAATCGTGATCAATATAATACGCTCGGCCATATGGTACGTGAGTATATGAATAGTCAATGGATTGCAACGAACGAGAGTTATCGATCAGGAGAGCAAAAGCAAATGTATTACTTGTCTATTGAGTTTTTGCTTGGACGTTTGCTTGGAAGTAACATCTTGAATTTAGGTATTAGAGATGTATGCGAGCAGGGGTTATCTGAACTAGGGATTTCGTTACAAGAGTTAGAAGAAGTGGAAGCAGATGCAGGCCTTGGTAACGGTGGACTTGGACGCTTAGCAGCCTGTTTTCTTGATTCACTTGCATCTTTAAACTTACCAGGACACGGCTGTGGAATTCGTTATAAACATGGTTTGTTTGATCAGAAAATTGTTGATGGTTATCAAGTTGAATTTCCAGAACAGTGGCTTCTTCATGAAAACGTATGGGAAGTAAGAAGACATGATCAAGCTGTAGAAGTAAGTTATTTTGGCAGTGTTGAACCGCTAGAAATTGACGGGCGTTTAGAGTTTAGGCATACAAATGCAGAAGTCATTATGGCGGTGCCATATGATGTGCCGGTAGTAGGCTATGAGACGAGTACTGTAAATACACTTAGACTTTGGAATGCTGAACCAGTTCCTTTCCCGCAAAACTGCAAAGATATTTTGAAATATAAGCGCGAAACAGAGGCTGTATCGGAGTTTTTATATCCAGATGATACGCATGATGAGGGAAAAATACTTCGTTTAAAACAACAGTATTTCCTCGTATCAGCAAGTTTGCAAAATATCGTTCGAATGCATAGAGAAAGATATGGTGACCTTCGTCAACTACATGAAAAAATTGCGATTCACATTAACGATACACATCCGGTTTTAGCAATTCCAGAACTGATGCGTATTTTACTAGACGAAGAAAAGTTAACATGGGAAGAAGCTTGGCACATAACGACGCAGACGATTTCTTATACGAATCATACGACGTTATCAGAAGCGCTCGAAAAGTGGCCAATTCACATTTTTAAACCATTATTACCGAGAATTTATATGATTATTGAAGAGATTAATGAACGTTTCTGTCATGAACTTTGGGAACGTTATCCTTATGAATGGCATCGCATTGAAGACATGGCAATTATTGCGCATGATCTTGTGAAAATGGCTCATTTAGCAATTGTCGGTAGCCATAGCGTAAACGGTGTAGCAAAAATTCATACGGAAATATTAAAGCAGCGGGAAATGCGATTGTTTTATGAATTTTATCCAGATAAGTTTAATAATAAGACGAATGGAATTGCTCATAGGCGCTGGCTTATGAAAGCAAATCCACAGTTAACAAATCTCATTTCAGAGGCGATTGGACCAGAGTGGAAGAAAGAACCGATTAAGCTTCAATCGTTGCAAACAGTTCAATATGATGCTAGTTTCCAAGAGAAGTTTGCAGAGGTAAAACAAGAGCGTAAAGAGATTTTAGCGGAGCGCATTCATAATACAATGGGGATTACGATTGATCCAAATTCTATTTTTGATGTGCAAGTGAAAAGATTACATGCTTACAAACGACAATTATTAAATGTTCTTCATATTTTATATTTGTATAACCGTTTGAAAGAGGATGCTAGTTTTACATTTTATCCGCGTACTTTTATTTTTGGAGCGAAAGCATCACCTGGTTATTATTACGCGAAAAAAATTATTAAATTAATAAATGAACTCGCAAGAAAAGTAAATAATGATCCGTATGTTAGTCAATATATGAAAGTTATCTTTCTAGAAAACTATCGAGTTTCTTTAGCTGAAGATATATTCCCGGCGGCGGATGTAAGTGAGCAAATTTCAACGGCGAGTAAAGAAGCATCGGGAACAGGCAATATGAAATTTATGATGAATGGTGCGATTACACTTGGAACGCTAGACGGAGCTAACGTTGAAATAAAAGACCGGGTCGGTGATGATAACTGTTTCATTTTCGGTTTAACAGCAGAAGAGGTTCTTCATTACCATCAAAATGGTGGATATCGTGCAAGTGACTATTATCACCACAATAGGCACATTAAAAAAATAGTAGATCAATTAACAAATGGTTTCTTTGCACAATCGGGTGCTGAATTTGAAGCGATCTATGATTCTCTCGTTATTCAAAATGATGAATATTTCGTTCTGCGAGATTTTGGTCCATATGCTGAAAGACAAGAAGCTGTTGGTAGAGCTTATGAGAACCGAACAAAGTGGCTAGAAATGTCGATTTTAAATATTGCACAGTCTGGTCATTTTGCGAGTGATCGAACGATTTTGCAGTACAGCAATGAAATTTGGGGTATTGGTAATGCAGTTAAACAGTTTTAAAGAGGTTGCTACGTTGGGGGATATATTATCTATTTACTAACAAAAATTAATATTAATAAATAAAACGAGCTTACTTTTTTTAAGCTCGTTTTATTTATTTTGCTTAAGAAAGAAATGGAATAGTGGTATATATTATACCTGCCCCATCATACTCTCCTGTCGCAAAGTATGAAAATGTAAAGAAACCTGTGACCGTAAAAATTACAATAAGAAAAAGTGTGAAGATAAATTTTAACATGTAAGGTCCCCTCATCCAAAAATAACTTCATAGAGTATTATAGTATATGAATATTTTATTTCCAATTGTTTACTGGTTAAAAATGAGAAGTCAGACATGTTTTGTATGTTGTAATGGAATGATTATTTGTAATGGATTTTGTGTTTTTTGTAAATGTCATATTGTGATGGACGTGTGCATACTCCCAATCATGATCATTAAAATTTATGTTTCGGGGAGGGAGAAGTGGAACGACATCGAACAAGTTGACGAAACGAAAGCTACTAGCTACTTGTAGTTTATAATAATTTCGAAAAGCGATATCTCCTACTTTTGGGGAAGCGAATGAATAAAGTCCATACTGTGCGAAGGCAGTATTTATACGTGCATCTAATATGTGTAATGTGGCAAGCGCGCCACCTAGACTATGCCCAGTAGCTAGCAGTTTTTTATGTGCTGGCAATGATACGAGCATATCCATAATAGAATCACGGCAAGACTCATAAATAGAGAGAAAGCCGTTATGGACATTTCCACCATTTAAAGCATAAGGATAAGGTTTTTGATTGACGAGAGAGTCAATAATCCAATCTGGGTCTGTTTGAGTGCCCCTAAAGGCAACGATAATTGTATCCTCAGATTCTAATATAAATCCGAACCATTCTGTTGTTTGAATGGCCTTTCCTTGAAACCCTTGTACATATTGAAAACCATCTGGTATTTCGAAAATACCATTTTGTTTATATTGTTCATACGTTAACTCACAACAAGAAGCTAACAGTATGGCAGTGTCTTTATCAAAGGATAAAGGAGTACGCATTAAGGAAGCCCTCCTTAAGAAAAGGTATAGTTTAATATATGCAGTGAGGAACTTGATTCATTCTTTTGGAAAAAAGCTTGAACCTACAGTTACGTGAGGGAGTATGATTTTTGTAAACATATTGTTAGGAGGAGTGTAAGATGAGCAAAAAGGAAGGCTGTTCAATTGGTGAGTTTTCAAAGAGAACAGGCACATCAATACGGACACTACAATATTACGATGAAATTGGACTACTTAAACCTGAAAAGAACGTTAGCTCTGGTCACCGTGTGTACAAAGGAAAAGATATATTAGAGCTACAGAAAATAGTCAGTCTTAAAGTATTAGGATATAGTTTAGAAGAAATACGCGTCATGCTTACAATTCCAAGTTTGAATGTAAGTTTAAAAGAAACGTTGGAACAACAAAGAAAAGCCTTTGAAGAAAAGAAAAAACACATTGAAGTTTCGATAAAGGCGCTTGAACGAACAAGGGTATGTCTTGAGGAAGATGAAGAGTTGGATAGTGACATATTAATGAGTCTAATTAACAGCATTCAAAAAGAAAACGAACAAAGTTTATGGCTTGAAGGATATGTATCAAAAGAATTGGCTAATGGATTATATAATAAGCCGGAAGAAGAAGGCATAGCACTTGATAAAGAGTTTGTGCGTTTAGCAAAAGAAGTGAAAAGGTTATTTGGAAGAGAAATTGAGGATTCAGAAGTGCAAAAATTGGTTGATGAACATATGAAGGCGACTCTTAAGTATGTTGGTGAAGAGACAATGTATTCTTTAGGTAAATTAGAGAATGTAGAAGAACAATATAATAATATGATGCCATCTCCTTACACGGAAGAAGAAGAGGCATGGCTTAATGACGCGATGGAGTATTATATGATTCGAAATGGTATGTATAGCCCTCCGCAGTAAAGATAAAATGCCATATTCATAAACTTTAGAGAAATGCCTCCGATGTTTTTTGCATTGGAGGCATTTTTTACTCTTTTCCATCTAAAAGGCGAACAAGGCCACCTAATATACTACTTTCACCAGTACTTTATAATGCTGGGCTTGTAAGAGGTTTGAAAAAATAGCCTGTATATATTTGAAAGATGAATAAATCACCTATTTTCTTGTGTTTGTTCGTACTATATACAGAAAATTTCGGGAAACAAAACATATTATTTATCTGTTTATTTTTGCTTCTTTTTCAAATACTCCGCACGCAATTGTTCAAGTTGCTGCTTTTTATCAAATTTGGCAGGCTTCTGTTTTTCATGAAACTTTGCCACAGCTACCTGACTTTTGGAATCTAATTGATATTTTCCCACTTTGTTCACCTACTTTTCTTGTCTTGAAAGAGAATCTATTCAACAAATATAATATACCTTATTTTACTGAAGTAAACCTTATTACTTTATTTCATCTGCTTTTTCTCGTTTGTAGACGTAAATTAAAACACCCTTTCACTGCATTACTGCAAGCAAGGGTGTTTTAATTGTAGTATTTTATTAGTCGATGGCCATGCCAACATAAGGGCCCTTTTTACTCTTTCCCATCCAATAAACGACCAAGTCCACCTAATACACTACCTTCACCAGTACTTTGCGCTGCTGGGCTTGTAAGGCGTGCTGCTAATCGGCTAAGTGTTAAGGACTGAATCCAAACTGTTCCAGGACCTTCTAATGTTGCGAAGAATAAACCCTCACCGCCAAATAGAGCTGTTTTTACTTTTCCAACGAATTCGATATCATAGTTAATATCCTTTGTCATGGCAACGAGACAACCTGTATCAATGCGAAGTTTCTCACCAGGTTTTAATTCACGTTTATATACAGTTCCGCCTGCGTGCATGAAAGCGAGGCCGTCACCTTCAAGTTTCTGCATGATGAAACCTTCACCACCGAAGAAACCAGTTCCTATTTTTTTTGTAAATTCAATTCCAATAGAAACACCTTTTGCGGCACAAAGAAAGGCATCTTTTTGACAAACGATTTTCCCTTGGTATTCTGTTAAATCTACAGGAATAATTTTACCAGGATAAGGAGCAGCAAATGAGACGTGGCGTTTGCCGTGCCCTGTATTTGTAAATACAGTCATAAACATGCTTTCACCTGTAACGAGACGTTTACCTGCTCCCATTAATTTTCCGAATAGACCGTTAGATGGGCCAGAACCATCACCGAAGATTGTCTCCATTTCGATGTAGTCTTCCATCATCATCATTGCGCCCGCTTCTGCGACAACGCTTTCCTTTGGGTCTAATTCAATTTCAACAAATTGCATATCATCGCCATATAACTTATATTCGATTTCATGTGCTTGCATTTTTTCACCTCATAAATATGTAGTAATTATATTGTACAGAAGTTAAAAGAATTAGAACACTATAGTTTTGTTAATTTTCGAATAAAAGTAGAATGAAAATTTAAGGTTATACTAGGATTATAAAAAATGATGGAATGAAAGTGTTCTCATTTGACGTTTTCGACATAGCATGATATAGTGAAAACACTATTGAGCTACATAATGTGGTACGGAAATAAAGCACGTTGTATTAAAGGCTGTAAGCTTGTTATACATTCATGTCCTTTATATCCACCTTTTCATGTGGATTCATAGTTTCATTTTTATTTAGGAGGTACATGACATGCAAACAGGTAAAGTTAAATGGTTTAACGGCGAAAAAGGTTTTGGCTTCATCGAAGTTGAAGGCGGAGAAGACGTATTCGTACATTTCTCAGCTATCCAAGGCGACGGCTTCAAAACTTTAGAAGAAGGTCAAGAAGTTTCTTTCGAAATCGTTGAAGGAAACCGCGGACCACAAGCAGCTAACGTTACAAAAAACTAATTAGCTAGCGATAAAAAGCATTCCGATTTTCGGAATGCTTTTTTTTATTCTTTGGAACTAGATTCATTTGAAGATAATTGGCCCTTAAAGGTACGCTCTTCAAAGTCATCAAGCATTTGTTCATATTCTTCATGTTCCTCTGTAGCGAAAACTTGTGGGTTTTTCCCATACATATCCGTACCGATGAAGTTTTCGAAATCCTCCACGTAGCCTACGTTTTCTTCACTATTTACGTACATGCCATTATAGTTTTTTGAATCTTGTCTTTCTAAATCAGACGGCGTTTCAGATGTTCCGTAATTTGCGACATCTTGCCACGCATCTTCCGCATCGTACTCAACAGAATGGTCCTCATCATGCTTGTGGAAAGAAGGAGACAACACTTCTTCTTCAACTGGTCGTGTATTCATATTTAACTTATTTGTCGCGTGCTGGATGCATGTTGTAGCAGTCGGCATTGCTTCTAATCTTTCAAATGGAATTTCTTCGCCAGACACTTCGCAAATGCCGTACGTACCCGCTTCAATTTTTTGCAGTGCATGTTTTGTATCATCTAGTTGTTTATGCCAAAATTCGATGAGTCCGAAATCTTTTTCTCGTTCGTATAATTCTGTAGCCATATCACCTGGATGGTTGTCATAGCTAGACAGTTCTCCTACTGAATCGCGTTCAGAAGCACGATCTGTATTTTCATGAGTTTGTATCGTTTGCTCTAGTTCTTGTTTTTGTTTTTCTAAAATGGATTTAAATTGACCTATTTGTTGTGGAGTTAACATAGTCGTCCACCTTCCTACAATTCAGTTTCTTTACATAGTATGAGCGTTGAGAGTAGGAATTATGAGATGAATTTCAGATATGAAAAAGGAGCCGCATAAGCAGCTCCTTCTTACCCCGCTATTTGCCGGGCAGTAAAACTCCCACCTACAAATTCGGCTGGAGCAAAGAAGCTAGGTGAGAGATCAACTGCCCGTAAACGCCCGATTGGTGAGGGCTGATAATCAGTGGAAATGAACAAACCCTCCATTGATTAAAGTTTCACTTTATAGGAAATATCCAAGTAATAATCCGATTCCCATTAGGAAACCGAAGATTGTATTTGTTTTTGCTGTTGCAATCATCGCAGGTACCATTTCCATTGGAATGCTTTTGCCGATAAAGCCTTTCGTCGCTTTAAATGCTTTCGGTGCACTTAAAAATACGATAAGCATCCATGGTGATACGATGCCCACGATAATTAAAGCAATTGTCCAAATGTAGGAAACGATGAACATTGAAGCAAGTACACCGACAGCTCTTTCACGTCCAACGAGAATTGCTAACGTTTTACGACCGTTTTCTTTATCGCCATCCAAGTCACGAATATTATTAGCTAGTAAAATGGCACCAATTAAAATGGAGCTTGGAATAGATAGTAAAATGACTTCTGATGTTACAGTGCCAGTTTGAATAAAGAATGAAATCCCAATAATAATGACACCCATAAATAATCCGGCTGTCAACTCTCCAAATGGTGTATATGCAATTGGAAGTGGGCCACCTGTATAAAGGTAAGCAACGGCCATACAAACAAGACCGATTGCAGCAAGCCACCAGCTAGAATTCATACAAATATAAACACCTAATAGTATTGCGATGCCGAAAAATCCAAATGCTAAGTTAAGCACTGTTTTTGGCTGAATGCCATCGCGAACGATAGCGCCGCCGATACCAACTGAACCTTCGTGATCAAGTCCTCTTTTATAATCAAAGTATTCATTAAACATGTTTGTTGCTGCTTGAATGAGAAGACAAGCAAGAAGCATCATAAGGAAAAGAGGAAGATGTATTTGATTTATACCTCCGACCTGCATCGAATATGCTGTTCCGATGAAAACAGGTACGAAAGCGGCTGTTAATGTATGGGGACGTAGTAAACTCCACCAGATGCGCCAGCCTGTTTGCTTACTTGGCTTTGGCGCCGTAGGAGAGGAATTCGTTTTGACGTTCATTTCCATGTTGAATCCTCCTTTGGTCACATATTGTACACAACTAAGTGTAGAAAAAGCATCATTTAGTGTCAACGTTTATTTTCTAGGAAGAGAAGGTGAATTTCTCAGAAATGCTAAACGTTGACAGGCCTTTCGTTTGAGGTGTATCTTAAAATCAAGCGTAATTATGACTATTTTTCGCCCATAGGGGGGAGACAATTGTGATTCAAACGAAACAAATAGGCTTGCAAGAAGCTCTTAGTGCAGCCATTAAGCGTGCAACTGATGAAAAAATATTGGTTAGCTTCGTAAAACAAATAGACTGGATGGATCCGCTTCTGTTTTATGCAGCAGGAAAAAGGATTGCATTCGAAAATAGATGTTATTTTGCAGACCCGGCTCAGCATGTAATATTTGCTGGAATTGGCTCTGTTTTCACTATAGCAACTGCTTCTCACAAACGCTTTCAAACTGCTCGTGACGAGTGGGATAAAGTAAAAGAGAAAGCATTTGTACAAAGAGAAAAATACGAATTTGGAACAGGTCCTCTTTTATTTGGTGGATTTTCATTTGACCAAGAAAAAGAGAAAACGGACTTATGGAAAGAATTTGATGATACGACATTTTCACTACCAGCATTTTTATTAACTGTAAAAAATGAAAAAGCATGGTTAACGATGAATACATTTGTCTCAGCAACAGATTGTGCAGAGACTCTTTCTAACGAAATGATTTCTTTAGAAGAGAAAATTTTTTGGGAGAGTAAATGTGCATTAGAAGGATCGAAATTAACAGTTACTTCTAAAGTAGAAGTGGATCCGAAAGGCTGGATGGAGGCCATTGAGAAAGTACAAGATGAAATGAAGCTGGGGAACGTGCAGAAGGTTGTATTAGCGAGGGAGTTAAAAGTAGAGATGGATCATCATATTGATTCTGCTCTTGTCTTAGAAGCACTTCGCATTGGGCAACCGGATTGTTACGTATTTTCTTTTGATTATAAAGGAGCATGCTTCTTAGGAGCGACGCCAGAGAGGTTAATTCGCAAAGAAGATGAGAAGTTTACTTCGATGTGTCTTGCTGGTTCAACTGGTCATGGTCAATCTATAGAAGAAAGTAAGCGAAATAGTAATGCGCTTCTTCATGATGAAAAGAATTTAGCTGAACACGGTTATGTTGTGAATATGATTAGGTCGGTATTAAATGAGCACTGCGAATCCGTTAATATTCCGGAAAGTCCGGGCTTATTAACAACGAAAAACTTAATTCATTTATATACGCCTGTAGAGGCAAAAGGCGATGCGAGTCTTTTAACAATGGTAGAAGAATTACATCCAACACCAGCTCTTGGCGGGACACCTCGTTTGGAAGCGATGAAACTGATTCGTGATGTTGAATTGTTAGACAGAGGATTATATGGCGCACCGATTGGCTGGATAGATGATGAAGGAAATGGTGAGTTTGCGGTTGCACTCCGCTGCGGGTTATTAAATGGCGAGAAAGCATCCTTATTTGCCGGTTGCGGGATTGTAATTGATTCTGTACCGCAACTTGAATATGAAGAAACAAGTTTGAAGTTTAGACCGATGCTTGGTGCTTTGGAGGAATTAATGAAATGAACAATCATATAGAAGCATTATCATATTATTTAGGCGCGTTCGTGGATGAACTGACGCGTCTAAATGTATGTGATGTTGTCATTAGTCCAGGCTCACGGTCAACGCCGATAGCTCTACTAATGGAACAACACGAAGGAATGAACACATATTTACATGTAGATGAAAGATCTGCAGGATTTTTTGCGCTCGGTATCGCAAAAGCGAAAAAACGTCCTGTTGCATTATTGTGTACATCAGGAACGGCAGCAGCTAATTACTATCCAGCTGTATGTGAAGCTTTTCATTCACGAGTGCCGCTTATCGTCTTAACGGCAGATAGACCGCATGAATTAAGAGATGTCGGTGCACCACAAGCGATGAATCAATTCAATTTATACGGTACATTTGTGAAGCAATTTACAGAGATGGCTCTTCCAGAAGCGAGTGAAGCGATGTATCATTACGCTCGCATGACAACGCAGCGTATGATAGCGAATGCTTGTTTAGCGCCGCAAGGACCTGTTCATCTTAATTTTCCAGTACGCGAACCGCTTATCCCGGATTTCTCATTAGAAGGTTTATGGGATAAAGGACGCGGGGAATATACAGGAGTAGTTCAGCAAGGGAACGTGACGATGCCGAGTGAATATGTAGATTCGCTTGTAGGGCGCCTTTCACATATGGAGAAGGGGCTTATTATTTGTGGAGACGATAGTCATTCAGAACTCGCAGCATTTGCGGCAGAATTAGCTGAAAAAACTGGATATCCAATATTGGCAGATCCGCTTTCTAATATTCGTAGCGGACATCACGATAAAACGATGGTAATCGACTGTTATGATACATTTTTACGAAATGAACTGTTAAAAGAAACGTGGAAGCCAGAAGTTATGATTCGCTTTGGTGGTATGCCTGTTTCCAAATCATTAACGCAGTTCATAAAAAAACAAACGAAAGCAGTTCATATCGTTGTTGATGAATCTGGACAATGGAGAGATCCAGCTCTCGTTGCGACAGAAGTTGTCCAAGCAAATGATATTGTATTTTGCAGTGCATTAATAGAAAAAATGCCAGTTATGAAAAAGAATGATTGGTTCGGAATGTGGCAACATATAAACGAAAAAACGAAGGAAACGCTTCGTGAAATGGAAACATATGATACTGCATTTGAAGGGAAAGTTATTACGGATATTGTCCGCGTACTACCAGACGGGGCAACATTCTTTGCGAGTAATAGTATGCCAATTCGTGATACGGATTCATTCTTCTTCACATTGGATAAAAATATTCAAGTTATGGCAAACCGCGGTGTGAATGGGATTGATGGCATCATTTCGACAGCTTTAGGAGCGAGCATTATTAGCGATCCGCTCGTATTAGTGATCGGTGATTTATCCTTTTATCACGACTTAAATGGACTGTTAGCCGCGAAATTACATGAATTAAATATAACAATTGTCGTTGTAAATAATGACGGTGGCGGTATTTTCTCATTCTTACCACAGTATGAGAAAAAGGAACATTTCGAATCATTATTTGGAACACCAATTGGTCTTGATTATGAACACGTTGTTAAAATGTACGGTGGTTCATTTAGCCGTGTAAATGGTTGGGAAAGCTTCCGAGAAGAGGTACAAAAAGGAACGACTACAGAAGGTTTACACGTTGTGGAAATTTGTACGAACCGTGATGAAAACTTAATATTGCACCGGACATTATGGGCAAAAACGATGGACGTGATTACTACATCTTTACAAGGTGAATCGAAATGAACGTAACGCTGCAAGGTGTATCGTATGAATATGAAGTAGTCGGAAGTGGGGAACCACTTCTACTTCTTCATGGTTTTACGGGAAGCATGGAAACGTGGCGTTCTTTTATCCCTTCATGGAGCGAGCAGTTTCAAGTTATTGTAGTAGATCTTGTTGGGCATGGAAAAACAGAAAGTCCCGAAGATGTGAATCATTATGATATTCGAAATGCGGCATTGCAAATGAAAGAACTACTAGATTACCTTCATATTGAAAAAGCGCACGTACTTGGCTATTCAATGGGCGGTAGACTGGCGATTACTCTGGCATGTCTATATCCAGAGTATGTACATTCTCTTTTATTAGAAAATTGTACAGCTGGGCTTGAAAGTGAAGAGGACCAAAAAGAACGTTGTGAAAAGGATGAGCGACTTGCTGATAAAATTGAGCGAGAAGGCATCCGAAGTTTTGTATTAATGTGGGAAAATATTCCGCTATTTGAAACGCAAAAAAGTTTAGCAAAAAACGTACAAGAAGCAGTGCGAAAAGAACGACTTGCTAACAATCCAAAAGGACTTGCCAATAGCTTACGCGGCATGGGAACAGGGGCTCAGCCTTCATGGTGGGATGAGCTACACAACTTGAAAATGCCTGTTCTTTTAATGAACGGGGAGCATGATGAAAAGTTCTTTCGCATATTAAAAAATATCGAAAAATGCGTCTCTGACGCGAAATTTGTCAAAATTGATGGTGCTGGCCATGCAATTCATGTGGAACAACCGGAAAAGTTTGATACAATAGTAAAGGGATTTCTAAAAACTATGCAGTGATACTTTTTTCAGCAAGAAGGAAGCCACGCTTATAGATGAAATCAGAAATATACAAGGAGGTAGTTGTAATGGCTATTGAATGGGTAAAAGAAGGCAATTACGAAGATATTATTTATTCAACATACAATGGTATCGCAAAGATTTCGATTAACCGTCCTGAAGTACATAACGCATTCCGTCCAAAAACGGTAATGGAGTTAATCAACGCTTTTGCACACGCTCGTGATGATGCAAATGTTGGCGTTATCATTTTAACAGGTGAAGGTGGACGTGCATTCTGTTCTGGCGGCGACCAAAAAGTTCGCGGTCATGGTGGATATGTAGGTGACGACCAAATCCCTCGTTTAAACGTATTAGATTTACAACGTCTAATTCGTGCAATTCCTAAACCAGTTATCGCAATGGTAGCAGGTTATGCAATCGGTGGTGGACACGTACTTCATATCGTATGTGACTTAACAATCGCTGCAGACAACGCTGTATTCGGACAAACAGGTCCTAAAGTAGGAAGCTTTGACGGTGGATACGGAGCTGGTTACCTAGCTCGTATGGTAGGCCACAAGAAAGCTCGCGAAATTTGGTACCTATGCCGTCAATATAGTGCACAAGAAGCGCTTGATATGGGCTTAGTAAACACAGTAGTACCATTAGAAGAACTTGAAGCAGAAACAGTACAATGGGCACAAGAAATCTTAGCAAACAGCCCAATGGCACTTCGTTTCCTAAAAGCTGCATTCAACGCAGACACAGACGGTCTAGCTGGTATTCAACAACTAGCTGGAGATGCAACATTATTGTATTACACAACTGACGAAGCAAAAGAAGGTCGCGACGCGTTCAAAGAAAAACGCAGTCCGGACTTCGGTCAATTCCCTCGTTTCCCGTGATCAAAAGCGAAAGCGGCTCGCTTAGAATGTGAGGGGGATGGAGCTTCTGACGTAGAGGCGCTTTTTGCCTCGTAGGAAGAAGTGAAGCCACCGAACATTCTAGCTACTATAGCTGGATGTTTTAAAAGCGGAGCCGACTGTTTAGCCTCGTAGGCTAAGGTTCTTTCGCACAGAAAGTGTACTTTACTTTCTCGTGCGGAAGGTTCTTAGACGGAAGGGGCTAGGAGGCGCAGCTAGATGAGATCAAACCGGAAACAAAACAACTAAGAGACTTGATGTCATATCAAGTCTCTTTCTTTCATGAAAGGAGAATGTATGATGGAGACGATGCCAAATTGGTTAAAGCAACGTGCATTTTTAACACCAGATCGCACTGCAATTGAAATAGAGGAAGAGAAAGTTACTTTCGTGCAGCTGCATGAAAAAGTAGTATCTGTTTGTGAACACCTCACGTATGTAGGAGTGAAGCGTGGGCAAAAGGTGGCTGTTCTGATGAAAAATGGTATGGAGATGATTACAGTTATTCACGCCCTATCTTATGTAGGGGCAGTAGCTGTACTTTTAAATACGCGTCTTTCAAGAGAAGAGCTACTTTGGCAAATGGAGGATGCTGAGGTTGTATGTTTAGTAACGGATCAAGATTTTGAAGCTAAAGATGTTCCTGTATATCCATTCGCCGAAGTGATGAATGGACCGAAGGCGGAAGCCTCTATACAAGAAGAATTCACTTTAGAAGAAGCGATGACAATTATTTATACGTCTGGGACGACTGGGAAACCGAAAGGCGTTATTTTAACGTACGGTAATCACTGGGCAAGCGCGGTAGGCTCTTCGCTTAATTTAGGGCTTCGTGATGATGATTGTTGGTTAGCCTGTATGCCGATGTTCCACGTTGGCGGGTTATCTCTTTTAATGAAAAATATTATGTACGGAATGCGCATTTTACTCGTTCCGAAATATGATGCTGACTTTATTCATAAAGCACTTCAAACGAGAGGCGTAACAATTATTTCTGTCGTTTCTAAAATGTTAACTGACTTATTAGAGAGACTTGGAGAAGAGACATATCCATCTTCTTTACGATGTATGTTACTTGGCGGAGGACCAGCGCCGAAACCGTTACTCGAAACATGTGTAGATAAAGGAATTCCTGTATATCAAACGTACGGTATGACAGAAACGTCGTCGCAAATTTGTACGTTATCCGCGGATTACATGTTAACGAAAGTAGGGTCTGCCGGGAAACCACTATTTCAGTGCCAACTTCGTATTGAAAAAGATGGTGTAGTAGTGCCGCCGTTAGTGGAAGGCGAGATTGTAGTAAAAGGACCGAACGTAACAGGCGGTTATTTTAACCGTGAAGATGCGACGCGCGAAACCATTCAAAATGGATGGCTTCATACTGGTGACCTCGGTTATTTAGACGAAGAAGGATTTTTATACGTATTAGATCGACGCAGTGATTTAATCATTTCTGGCGGAGAGAATATATATCCGGCCCAAATTGAAGAAGTGTTGCTTTCTCATCCGATGGTAGCAGAAGCAGGTGTCGTCGGTATGACTGACGATAAATGGGGACAAGTACCAGCTGCTTTTGTTGTAAAAAATGGGGAGGTAACAGAAGAAGAAATTATTCATTTTTGCGAGGAGAAATTAGCGAAATATAAAGTGCCGAAAAAAGCGTGTTTCTTAGAGGAATTACCACGAAATGCTTCGAAAAAATTGTTAAGACGAGAGCTAAGACAATTAGTGGAGGAGATGTAGTGGAAATAAAAAAAGCGACACTGTATATAACGGAAATGCCACTCGTAATCCCGTTTGCTGCGAGCTACGGGACTTACGAAAAGCGTGAGAGTATTGTTATTGAATTAGAGGATACAGACGGGTACATCGGATTTGGGGAAGTCGTTGCATTTTCTGAACCGTGGTATACGGAAGAAACGGTGAAGACAGCACTACATGTACTGCAAGACTTTTTGTTACCTGATTTATTAAAGGCTGAAATTTCTCATCCGAATGAGGTACCGGGTCTATTTCAACATATAAAAAGAAACCGAATGGCAAAAGCCGGAATAGAGGGGGCTATTTGGGATTTATATGCGAAGCGTCAAAAGAAATCGCTAGCGACAGTTCTTGGAGGAGCTAGCCCTGAAATTGAAGTCGGCGTTGTAATTGGGATCAATACGATTCCGGTTATGTTAAAACAAATCGAGAAGTACGCAGAAGAAGGGTACGAGCGTTTTAAAGTGAAAATAAAGCCAGAGCATGATTACGAATTATTGAAAGAGATTCGTAAAGAGTTCCCGCACATCCCGTTAATGGCTGATGCAAATTCAGCGTATACATTAGCGGATACAGAGAAACTGAAACGACTAGATGAATTTCAATTGATGATGATTGAGCAACCGCTAGCAGATTACGATTTTCTCGATCATGCACAGCTGCAGAAGAAGATTGAAACGCCAATTTGTCTAGACGAAAGTATCCATAGTTTAGAAGACGCACGCGTTGCGATTACACTTGGTAGTTGCCGCATCGTTAACATTAAACCAGGGCGAGTGGGCGGATTAACAGAATCGGTTCAAATTCATAATTATTGCATGGAGCATAACATACCAGTTTGGTGCGGTGGTATGGTGGAGATGGGGATTTCACGAGCGCAAAATGTTGCTCTTGCTTCATTACCTAACTTTACGATTCCAGGCGACATATCTGCTTCTAGTAGACATTGGCAGAGGGATATTATTTCACCGGAAGTGACGCTTGAGGGCGGGAAAGTGATGGTGCCGCAAAGCGTTGATGCTGAGTATGAAGTAGATCGCGGAAGGCTGGCGGAAATCACGAAGCAGCGGATTGTGTTTGAACGGTAAATGGAAGTTTCATTAGGATGCCCGCAAGTAGCGAGAGGATTTTGTCGTTCATTGTCGGTAAGTCGATATATTTCAATAATCGCTGATATAATTTTATTTACCAAGGTTACTGTAACGAGTAGCCTTTTCGTATTGTACAAATTGGATAGACTAGTTTACAATCGAGCGTATAAAAATGGAATGAAAAAGGGGGAGTAAAATGAAGCGCATTTCAATTTTAATAGCTGATGATGAGGCGGAAATTGCTGACTTAATTGAGATACATTTAGAAAAAGAAGGGTACCATGTTGTGAAAGCAGCGGATGGGGAAGAGGCGGTTCATATTATTGAAGCGCAGCCAATCGACTTGGTAGTTTTAGATATTATGATGCCGAAAATGGATGGTTATGAGGTGACGCGTCAAATTCGCGCGAAACATCATATGCCAATTATTTTTTTAAGCGCGAAAACTTCGGACTTTGATAAGGTGACAGGTCTTGTACTAGGTGCGGATGATTATATGACGAAGCCTTTCACACCGATAGAATTAGTTGCACGTGTAAATGCACAACTGCGTAGGTTTTTTACGTTAAATCAAC
This sequence comes from Bacillus cereus group sp. BfR-BA-01382, assembly GCF_022663475.1. NCBI lineage: Bacteria > Bacillati > Bacillota > Bacilli > Caryophanales > Bacillaceae > Bacillus > Bacillus cereus group sp. BfR-BA-01382. Next base: position 2,464 of record NZ_JAKUFQ010000067.1, on the reverse strand, counting down.
CGAAAGTAGCGGAGAGTAAATCTGCTTTAGAAATAGGCGGAGTCGTAATTAATCCTGAGCGCAGGACGGTTGATGTGTATGGTGAGCAAATTGAATTAACGCCGAAAGAGTTCGATATTTTATATTTATTAGCGAGTCATCCGAAGAAAGTATACAATGTGGAAAATATTTTTCAGCACGTATGGGCGGATGATTATTATGAAGGTGGAAATACAGTAATGGTACATATTCGTACTTTGCGGAAGAAACTTGGAGAAGATAAAAGAAAGGATAAATTAATAAAAACAGTGTGGGGAGTAGGTTATACTTTCAATGGCTAATATGATGAAAAGTTTTCGATTTAAAATGATTGCCTTATTTGCGTTAAGTATGGTGCTTGCAGCAACTGTAACTTATATAATTTATAAAGGATTGCAGCTGTATTATAAAACAATGGTTCGCTACGAAGAGCCTTTAGCACAATTTAGGTCAATGGTAAGGGAATTTGGAGACATTAACTTCTTTTTAATTTTCTTTATTCCGTTGTCTATTATCTTTTTCTTCTTTTTGACAAAACCGTATTTAAAATACTTTGATGAAATTTCTAATGGGATTCATCATCTTGCGAACGGTAACTTTACGAATAAAGTTCAAGTTTCATCAAATGATGAGTTTGGAAATATCGCGCGTGAAATAAATGTTGCAAGTGAAAAGTTAAAAGAAGCTGTTGAAAGAGGAGATTTTGCTGAAAGTAGTAAAGATCAGCTTGTTGTAAATTTAGCTCATGATTTAAGAACGCCATTAACATCCGTGTTAGGATATTTAGATTTAATTCTTAAAGATGAAAATTTAACAAAAGAACAAATTAAACATTTCTCCACAATTGCATATACAAAATCGCAAAGACTGGAAAGTTTAATTGATGAGCTATTTGAAATTACACGTATGAATTATGGCATGCTAAAGCTGGATAAAAAGCCGATTGATATAAGTGAGTTACTTATACAGTTAGAGGAGGAATTGTATCCGTTATTAGAAAAACATCATTTAGAAGCTAGATTGAATGTGGACCCTCATTTACCGATGCACGGTGATGGAAAATTGTTAGCTAGAGTATTTGAAAACTTGTTAACAAATGCCGTTCGTTACGGATATGATGGGCAATTTATTGATATGAATGGGTATGTTGATAATAGAGAAGTTGTCGTACAAATTATGAATTATGGAGATAGCATTCCAGAAGAAGATTTACCGTATCTTTTTGATATGTTTTACACAGGTGATAAAGCGAGAACTGAGAACCGTGGCGGGACAGGCCTTGGACTATTCATTGCGAAAAATATTGTCGAGCAGCATAATGGTACGATTTCTGCTGAAAGCAATGTAGTTAGAACGATATTTGAAGTACGATTGCCAAAAGACGAGAATGTAACAATTTAATAAAAATTTAAACTTTACCCCACTTTTTATTTTAATAGTTTTTTCTATTCTATACGTAAGTTACGTTAAGGAGGAACTAGAAATGAAAAAGTGGGTATTTATTTCTTTTTTTATAGCATGCACAGTATGTGTAGGCGTTTATATATCACCTTTATTTCAAAAGGAAATCGATGTTAAAATTGTCGGGAAAGATGAGCTAGTAAAGGCGGCAAACACTGAGAGGAAAGAGATTACGAAGGAACAAATTTATAAGGGTGATTTATTATTAGTTAACAGGGATTATCCAGTAAAAAAAGATAGTATTAGGTCTGATATTATAAATATAAATCATAATAGTGAATTAGTAAGAGGCTATGTAATATTTGATAGAAATCTTCGTTTATCAAAGGATGTTGTGAAAAAGTTTTTGAACGTTGTCGATGCGGCTGGAAAAGAAAGTGTTAACCATTTTTTGATTAGTAGTGGTTATAGAGATTTCCAAGAGCAAAAACAGCTATATGAAAAAATGGGATCTGATTATGCACTTCCAGCAGGATACAGTGAACATAATTTAGGATTATCACTGGACATTGGGTCTACTCAAAAAAAAATGGAGAAAGCGCCTGAAGGAAAATGGATTGAAGAGAACGTATGGAAGCATGGCTTTGTATTACGTTATCCGAAAAATAAAAGTAACATTACTGGAATTCAATATGAGCCATGGCATATCCGTTATGTCGGCCTACCTCATAGCGCAATTATGCAAAAAAAGAATTTTACACTAGAGGAATATTTAGAGTTTTTAAAAGAGGAAAAAGAGGTTTCAACTGAAGTAGAAGGTAAGAAATATACTGTTTCTTATTATAAAGTTTCTGAGAATACGAAAGTGAACGTTCCAGCAAACAAGCAGTATGAAATTTCCGGTAACAATATGGATGGGGTTATTGTGACGGTTCAGGAATAGAGAAAAAGGCTGTGCCATTTGGGACAGCCTTTTCTTATATAAGAAAGGAATTGACGTTTTTTGTCGGTAAATCGATATTCCTTGTCGAATCGTTGATATATT
>NZ_JAKUFQ010000066.1:0-31108 GCF_022663475.1 Bacillus cereus group sp. BfR-BA-01382 | reverse complement strand
CAGCTGTATTGTTACAAAAAGTTTGGGAATTTGTGCGTGAACAAGGTTACGAGTTAGGGAACTTAGATTGTACAATTATTGCTCAAAAGCCAAAAATGGCACCGCATATTGAAAGTATGCGTAAACGTATTAGTGAACTGTTAGAAACGTCTATAGATAACATTAATGTAAAGGCAACAACAACAGAGAAATTAGGATTTACAGGTAGAGAAGAAGGAATTGCTTCTCAAGCAGTGGTATTATTACAGAAAAAATAATGGTTTTTAATTCGTAAGATGGATAATCACATTTTTTTGTTGTACAATTATAGAATGTGTAGACATTAAGAATGGAAGGTGTACCAATTATGGAAAAGCAAGTGAGAGTGCGCTATGCGCCAAGTCCAACAGGACACTTACATATCGGAAATGCGCGTACGGCATTATTTAATTATTTATTTGCTCGTCATTTAGATGGCAAGTTTATTATTCGTATTGAAGATACTGATGTAAAACGTAACGTGGCTGGTGGAGAAGAAAGCCAATTAAAATACTTGAAATGGCTCGGTATGGACTGGGATGAAGGTGTTGATGTTGGCGGTGAATTTGGACCATATCGTCAAACAGAGCGTTTAGATATTTATAAAAAATTATATCTAGATTTATTAGAGCGTGGTTTAGCTTACAAATGTTATATGACAGAAGAAGAGCTAGAAGCAGAGCGTGAAGGACAAATTTCTCGTGGTGAAACACCTCGTTATGCAGGTAACCACCGTGATTTAACTGAAGAACAAATGAAAGAATTTGAAGCTGAGGGACGTATTCCAAGTATTCGTTTCCGTGTACCAGCTGATCGTGATTACACATTTAAAGATATCGTAAAAGATGAAGTAGCATTCCATTCAAATGATTTCGGTGATTTCGTTATCGTGAAAAAAGATGGAATTCCAACTTATAACTTTGCGGTAGCAGTAGATGATCACTTAATGGAAATTACACATGTACTTCGTGGTGATGACCATATTTCAAATACGCCAAAACAAATGATGATTTATGAAGCTTTCGGTTGGGATATCCCGCAATTTGGCCATATGACTTTAATTGTAAATGAAAGCCGTAAAAAATTAAGTAAGCGTGATGAATCTATTATTCAATTTATTGAGCAATATAAAGAGCTTGGATATCTTCCAGAAGCAATCTTTAACTTTATTGCACTACTAGGTTGGTCGCCGGTAGGAGAAGAAGAAATCTTCTCTCAAGAAGAGTTTATCAAAATGTTCGATGCAGCTCGTTTATCAAAATCACCTGCATTATTTGATTCTCAAAAATTAAAATGGATGAACAACCAATATATGAAAAAGCAAGATTTAGATACGGTGGTAGAATTAAGCTTACCGCATCTAGTGAAAGCTGGACGTATAGGTGAAACTTTAAGTGAACAAGAGCAAGCTTGGATTCGTGATGTAATTGCGTTATATCATGAACAAATGAGTTTTGGAGCTGAAATTGTAGAGCTTTCTGAAATGTTCTTCAAAGATCATGTTGATCATGAAGAAGAAGGACAAGAAGTATTAAAAGGTGAACAAGTACCAGAAGTACTTCGTGCATTTGCTGGTCAAGTAGAAGCACTAGAGGCGATGGAACCAGCAGCAATTAAGGCGGCTATTAAAGCAGTTCAAAAGGAAACAGGTCATAAAGGTAAAAACTTATTTATGCCAATCCGTGTTGCAACTACTGGTCAAACACATGGCCCAGAGCTTCCTAATGCTATTGCACTTCTTGGAAAAGAAAAAGTTTTAAATCGTCTTCAAAAAGTAATTGGTTAACATTTTCTAGGTTTAGAAATATAATAAGTATACTTAAAACCTAATAAGGAAAAGCGACGAGAAGGAGAAGTAGAAAATCAGGCTTTTTACAGAGAGAACCACCTTTAGGCTGGAAGTGGTTTATAAGCGGGTTTTTGAAATGCCCCTTCGAGTCTTCTGCTGAACAGCAAAATGTTTTGTGAAACATCTTAAGGCGTTAAAGTAAGCAGAAGCGGTGTACACCGTTATCAGAGATGAGTTTGAGGCTTTTTTAGCCTAAACAGAGTGGAACCGCGCTTAAAAGGCGTCTCTGTCAATATGACAGAGGCGTCTTTTTTTATACCGTAAAACTGGGTATGAGTATAAATTTTATCTACGTGTATAAAGATTTAGGGAGATAAGTAGGGAGTTAGTTCACTCGAAAAAGCAGCCCATAAAGGGGAGGGAACATCGATGTTTAAGAGGCTTCGGGAAGATATTGAAGTCGTTTTTGAACAGGATCCAGCGGCAAGAGGTTATTTCGAAGTCATTTTAACTTACTCTGGATTACATGCAGTTTGGGCTCATCGAATTGCACATGCTTTTTATAAAAGGGATTTTTTCTTTCTTGCACGTTTTGTTTCACAAGTTAGTCGTTTTTTTACTGGCATTGAGATTCATCCAGGAGCAACTATTGGTCGACGCTTTTTCATAGACCATGGAATGGGAGTTGTAATTGGAGAAACTTGTGAAATTGGTGATAATGTAACAATTTATCAAGGGGTTACATTAGGTGGTACAGGAAAAGAAAAAGGCAAGAGGCATCCAACAATTCAGGATAATGTATTAATTGCGACGGGTGCTAAAGTCCTTGGTTCTATTACTGTGGGAGAGAATTCTAAAATCGGGGCAGGGTCTGTCGTATTAAAAGAAGTTCCTGCACATTCTACAGTTGTAGGTATACCTGGCCGAGTCGTTATTCAAAATGGAGTAAAGATTGGTCAAGAATTAAATCACTCTGACCTTCCGGATCCAATTTTTGATAAATTAAAGGCTATGGAAGTAGAACTTGATAAATTGAAGAAACAACTGGAAGTAAAGGTAGAAAGGAAGGATAAAAATGACTATTCACATTTATAATACGTTAACACGTCAAAAAGAAGAGTTTGTTCCATTAGAAGAAAATAAGGTAAAGATGTATGTATGCGGACCTACAGTCTATAACTACATTCATATTGGCAATGCAAGACCTCCTATGGTATTCGATACAGTACGTCGCTATCTAGAATATAAAGGGTACGATGTGCAATACGTATCGAACTTTACGGACGTAGATGATAAATTAATTAAAGCGGCAAATGAATTAGGTGAAGATGTACCGACAATTGCTGATCGTTTTGTTGAAGCGTACTTTGAAGATGTAACAGCGCTAGGTTGCAAACACGCAACAGTCCATCCTCGTGTAACAGAAAATATGGATATCATTATTGAATTTATTCAAGAACTTGTGAATAAAGGGTATGCATACGAATCAGAGGGTGATGTGTACTTTAAAACGAAGGGATTCGAAGGTTACGGTAAATTATCACATCAACCAATCGCAGATTTACGTCACGGTGCTCGTATTGAGGTAGGGGAAAAGAAACAAGACCCTCTTGATTTTGCTTTATGGAAAGCTGCGAAAGAAGGAGAAATCTTCTGGGAAAGCCCTTGGGGGCAAGGGCGTCCAGGGTGGCATATTGAATGCTCAGCAATGGCACGTAAGTACTTAGGGGATACAATTGACATTCATGCTGGTGGTCAAGACTTGGCGTTCCCGCATCATGAAAATGAAATTGCGCAGTCGGAAGCATTGACTGGAAAAACGTTTGCACGTTACTGGATGCATAATGGATATATTAATATTAACAATGAGAAGATGTCTAAATCGCTTGGTAACTTTATTTTAGTTCACGATATTATTAAGCAATACGACCCACAGTTAATTAGATTCTTTATGTTATCAGTACACTATCGTCATCCGATTAACTTTAGTGAAGAGTTATTACAAAGTACGAATAATGGGCTGGAAAGAATTAAAACAGCTTATGGAAACTTAAAGCATCGTATGGAAAGCAGTACGGATTTAACAGACCATAATGAGAAATGGTTAGTTGAAATAGAGAAATTCCAGACTGCATTTGAAGAGGCAATGAATGATGACTTTAACACTGCGAATGCAATTACCGAATTATACAATGTAGCCAATCATGCAAATCAATATTTACTTGAAGAGCATACATCTAAAGTTGTGATCGAAGCATACGTAAAACAATTGGAAACGTTATTTGATATTTTAGGATTAGAATTAACGCAAGAAGAATTGCTGGATGAAGAAATTGAAGAACTTATCCAAAAGCGCATTGAGGCTCGTAAAAATCGCGATTTCGCATTGTCTGATCAAATTCGTGACGATTTAAAAGGACGTAATATTATTTTAGAAGATACCGCTCAAGGTACAAGATGGAAAAGAGGATAAGGATGATTGATGCAAAGCAATTAAACAGCTTGGCGTTAGCGTATATGGGTGATGCGGTATATGAACAATATATCCGCTATCACCTCCTTCAAAAAGGAAAGGTTCGCCCTAATCAATTACATCGCTTAGGGACGAGCTTTGTTTCAGCAAAAGCACAGGCGAAAGTTGTTTATCATTTATTAGAGACGTCGTTTTTGACAGAGGAAGAAGAGGCGGTATTAAGAAGAGGACGTAATGCAAATTCAGGTACGGTTCCGAAAAATACGGATGTACAAACATATCGACATAGTACAGCCTTTGAAGCGCTAATTGGTTATCATCATTTATTAAATAACCGTGAAAGATTAGACGAAATTGTATATAAGGCAATTGCAGTTTTAGAAGAAAAGGAAGGGGGCACATCATCATGAGTAGTGAATATATTATCGGACGTAACCCTGTAATTGAAGCGTTACGATCAGGGAGAGATATTAATAAAATTTGGATCGCAGAAGGTGCTGCCAAAGGACAAGTGCAGATTGTACTAGCGTTAGCGAAAGAAAATAAGGTTATTTTACAACATGCACCAAAGAAAAAGTTAGATCAATTAGTTGAGGGTAATCATCAAGGTGTAATCGCTCAAGTAGCTGCATATCAGTATGCGGAGTTAGAAGATTTATTCAAAGTGGCAGAAAAACGTAATGAAGATCCATTCTTCTTAATTTTAGATGAGATTGAAGATCCGCATAACTTAGGATCTATTATGCGTACTGCTGATGCGACAGGAGCTCATGGGATTATTATTCCAAAGAGAAGGGCTGTGGGGCTTACAGCGTCAGTTGCGAAAGCATCAACAGGAGCAATTGAATACATTCCTGTTGCACGCGTAACGAACTTATCCCGTACAATTGATGAATTAAAAGAACGTGGACTTTGGATTGCTGGTACAGATGCCAAAGGAAAAACGGATTATCGTAATTTAGATGGTAAAATGCCGATTGGGTTAGTAATTGGTAGTGAAGGAAAAGGTATGAGCCGTATTATTGGTGAAAAGTGTGATTTCCTAATCACTCTACCGATGGTTGGTAAAGTTACATCCTTAAATGCTTCCGTAGCCGCAAGTTTGTTAATGTATGAGGTATATCGTAAACGTCACGAAATTGGTAAATAAAAGATGAACGATATTTTAATCGTTGACGGTTACAACATTATCGGAGCTTGGGGAGATTTGAAGAAACTGCGGGATGTAGATTTACAATCATCAAGAGATGCACTTATTGATAAGATGGCGGATTATCAAGGTTATACAGGCACAAAAGTGATGATAGTCTTTGATGCCTATACAGTACATGGTATTGAAAAAAAGATGAAACAATCTCGTGTGGAAGTAATATTCACACGAAAGAATCAAACTGCAGATGAAAAGATAGAGCAACTTGCGATAGAGCTTAGAAATATAAATACACGAATATATGTTGCGACTTCTGATTACACGGAACAATGGGTTATATTTGCGCAAGGTGCCCTTCGGAAATCTGCGCGTGAATTAGAGTTGGAAGTACAGGCAATGGAGCAACAAGTAAGAAGGCGTACAAAAGACACGAAAGAACAGCAACCCGCCATGCGAAAGATATTTAGTAAAGATATTACAGAAAAATTAGAAAAATTAAGAAGAGGAGAGCGTTGAAGCATTGACGCTCTTTGTCTTTTTACTGTATAATATTGCTAAATAAATAGCGGTCGGAGGGATCAAGGTGGAAGCAGGCTTCGTAAGTGTAGGCGACGTTACATTTCGTGATTTAGAGGATGAGGCAATCGTTGAGTTAGTTCGAAAAGGTAATACTGACGCTCTAGAATATTTAATTCACAAGTATAAGAACTTTGTTCGCGCGAAATCAAGATCTTACTTTTTAGTGGGTGCCGATCGAGAAGACATTGTTCAAGAAGGTATGATAGGGTTGTTTAAAGCAATTCGTGATTATAAAGAGGACAAGCTGTCTTCATTCAAAGCATTTGCTGAACTGTGTATCACTCGACAAATTATTACCGCTATTAAAACGGCAACAAGACAAAAACATATTCCCTTAAATTCATATGTGTCTTTAGATAAGCCGATTTACGATGAGGAATCTGATCGAACATTATTGGATGTTATTTCTGAAGCGAAGGTAACTGATCCTGAAGAGATGATTATTAGCCAAGAAGAATATACAGACATAGAATCAAAAATATCAGAATTATTAAGCGATTTAGAAAGAAAAGTACTTTCTTTATATCTAGATGGGCGTTCTTATCAAGAGATTTCAGAACAGTTAAACAGACATGTGAAATCTATTGATAACGCTTTACAGCGGGTGAAGAGGAAATTGGAACGATATATGGAAATGCGAGAAAGTACAACTTTAAATTCATAACAAATAACAAGTACAACAGGTGTAAAATAAATCACCTGTTTTCTTTTGTAGAGCGTACAAAATGCATGTCATTGACATTGTCTTTTATTGTATGATACATTTTTAGGGACATAATGTTACAAGGTTGGTGTAACTAATGAGGAAAAAAGTTGTACTCTCATGTGAAGAGTGTAAAAATCGAAACTACTCTACTATGAAAGATACGAGCTCAATAGAGCGACTTGAAATAAAAAAGTTTTGTAAAACATGCAATCAGCATACAGTTCACAAGGAAACAAAATAAATAATTGAAATAATACACTGGAGGTCCCGCAGATGCGTTTAACGAACTTTTTCGGCGATGTAGGTCGCGAAATGAAAAAAGTAAGTTGGCCTAAAAAAGATGAATTACTCCGCTCAACAGCGACTGTTGTTGCTACAGTTGTGTTCTTTGCGATTTTCTTCGCAGTAGTTGATATGGGCATTTCTTCTTTAATTCGGTTAATTCTTGGTTAATTCTTGAATAAGAAGCACTTATCCATGATATAATGTTATTTATAAGAACTGTGTAAAAGCCCGGTGAACGGGTTTTTTCATTTGCGCAAAAAAATGTACGTCAGGGAGGGAAGGACGCTCGTCCTAAATGAATGGAAAAAAGTTGGTATGTTGTCCATACTTATTCTGGATATGAAAATAAAGTAAAAGCAAACCTAGAGAAGCGTGTAGAATCAATGGGTATGCAAGATAAAATTTTCCGTGTTGTTGTCCCGGAAGAAGTAGAAGTAGAAATGAAAAACGGAAAAGAAAAATTAATGAAAAGAAAAGTGTTCCCAGGTTATGTATTAGTAGAATTAATCATGACTGATGATTCTTGGTATGTTGTACGTAACACGCCGGGTGTAACTGGGTTCGTTGGTTCTTCTGGTTCTGGATCTAAGCCATCGCCTCTATTAGAAGAGGAAGTTGTTACCATTATGAAACATATGGGAATGGACAACGAAGTGGTTGATTTCGACTTTGAACTTCATGAGACAGTACGTGTAAATGAGGGGCCATTCGCAGATTATACAGGTGCTATTGAAGAAATTGATGTGGAGAAGAAAAAGGTTAGTGTACTTGTGGACATGTTTGGTCGCGAGACTCCAGTTGAACTTGACTTCCATCAAATTGAAAAATTATAAAATGAAACTTGAAATGAATTGTAAAAAGTGATAATATCTTTTAAGTCAGTACGTCTTCATTATCGGAGGCGTTTTTTGAAAGATTTTATCCTTACAGATAAAATATGACGTGGGAGGGCAAATCACTGTCCAATTGACCACATCACGGACTTAAGGAGGTGTGTCTCGTGGCTAAAAAGGTAATTAAAATGGTAAAGCTTCAAATTCCTGCAGGTAAAGCTAACCCAGCTCCACCAGTTGGTCCAGCATTAGGACAAGCAGGTGTTAACATCATGGGCTTCTGTAAAGAGTTTAACGCTCGTACAGCAGATCAAGCTGGTCTTATCATCCCTGTTGAAATTACGGTATTTGAGGACCGTTCATTCACTTTCATTACTAAAACTCCTCCTGCTGCTGTTCTTCTTAAGAAAGTAGCTGGTATTGAGTCTGGTTCTGGTGAACCAAATCGTAATAAAGTGGCAACTGTTAAGCGTGATAAAGTACGCGAAATCGCTGAAACTAAAATGCCTGACCTAAACGCTGCTAGCGTAGAAGCTGCAATGCGTATGGTTGAAGGTACTGCACGCAGTATGGGCATCGTTATCGAAGACTAATTCGATTTGTTTTTAAAAAAAGGTTGCGGGTCTGGAATTCCAATTCGCAACCTTTATTATCGTAAATGATTATCGTTTTTAAATAAATGGATGGCGCTCATCCTCAGGTTATACCTGAAAACAGGCGTAAACGTGGGAGGTTATTCCGCTAAAACCACATTCGAGGAGGAAATAAAAATGGCTAAAAGAGGTAAAAAGTACGTAGAAGCTGCAAAGCTTGTTGACCGTGCAGCTGCTTACTCTGCAACAGAAGCAGTAGAATTAGTAAAGAAAACAAACACAGCTAAATTTGATGCAACTGTAGAAGCTGCATTCCGTTTAGGTGTTGACCCTAAGAAAGCTGACCAACAAATCCGTGGTGCAGTTGTTCTTCCGCACGGTACTGGTAAAGTACAACGTGTATTAGTGTTCGCTAAAGGTGAAAAAGCTAAAGAAGCTGAAGCTGCTGGAGCTGACTTCGTAGGCGATACTGATTACATCGGTAAAATCCAACAAGGTTGGTTCGATTTCGATGTAGTAGTAGCAACTCCTGACATGATGGGTGAAGTTGGTAAACTTGGTCGCGTATTAGGACCTAAAGGTTTAATGCCAAACCCTAAAACTGGAACAGTTACTTTCGATGTAACTAAAGCTGTTAACGAAATCAAAGCTGGTAAAGTTGAATACCGCGTTGATAAAGCTGGTAACATCCACGTTCCAATCGGTAAAGTATCTTTCGAAGATGCTAAATTAGTAGAAAACTTCAAAACAATCGCTGATACTTTATTAAAAGTTAAGCCATCTGCTGCAAAAGGTACTTACATGAAGAACGTAACAGTTGCTTCTACAATGGGACCTGGCGTACGTGTAGACGTTTCTACATTAGCGTAAAAATTGGAAGTTGACTTCATAAAGAAGATTTAATATAATCATTTATGTTGTGAATTTAAATAGTGTACCGTAGACAGTAGGTGTCAATAGACTTAATTTCCTACCTAGGTGTTAATATACGAAACGGAATTTTTTTTCTGTGACTATATGCCTCCATGTCTACAAGTTGGGCATGGAGGTTTTTAGTGCACTTTCGGTACATCTTCTATATAATCTACAGGAGGTGTAATAACATGAGCAAAGTAATCGAAACTAAACAACAAGTTGTAACTGAAATCGCGGACAAACTTCGTGCTAGTAAATCTACGATCGTTGTTGACTACCGTGGTTTAACAGTTTCTGAAGCAACAGAATTACGTAAGCAATTACGTGAAGCTGGCGTTGAGTTCAAAGTTTACAAAAACTCTCTAACTCGTCGTGCTGCAGAATCTGCTGAAATGGCTGAGTTAAACGAATTCTTAACAGGACCAAACGCAATCGCGTTCAGTAACGAGGATGTAGTTGCTCCTGCGAAAGTATTAAACGACTTCGCTAAAAATCATGAAGCTTTAGAAATTAAAGCGGGCGTAATCGAAGGTAAACTTGTAACACTTGATGAGGTTAAAGCAATCGCTACTCTTCCATCACGTGAAGGCTTACTTTCTATGCTTCTTAGCGTTCTTCAAGCTCCAATCCGTAACCTTGCACTTGCTACTAAAGCAGTTGCAGAACAAAAGGAAGAGCAAGGCGCTTAATTTTTTAAAAGATAATTACGTATTATCGATAAAACAATACAAACCTATTTAAGGGAGGATATTTACAATGACTAAAGAACAAATCATTGAAGCAGTTAAATCTATGACTGTATTAGAACTTAACGACTTAGTAAAAGCTATCGAGGAAGAATTCGGCGTAACTGCTGCTGCTCCTGTAGCTGTTGCTGGTGGCGCTGGAGAAGCTGCTGCTGAGAAAACTGAATTTGATGTGGAACTAACTAGCGCTGGTGCACAAAAAATCAAAGTTATCAAAGTTGTTCGTGAAATCACTGGTCTTGGCTTAAAAGAAGCTAAAGAATTAGTTGACAACACTCCAAAAGTAATCAAAGAAGCTGCTGCTAAAGAAGAAGCTGAAGAAATCAAAGCTAAACTTGAAGAAGTTGGCGCTGCTGTAGAAGTTAAGTAATTAACTTTTGATGCTTTAAAAAAAGCTCGCTCTCATGCGAGCTTTTTTTTTAACTGTAAAGAAGAGAGGTGGCCATATGGCAGACCATTATTTTTCTAACGACCCTTCTAGTAAAAGTGATCGTAAGCGATGGGAATTTGCACTTCGTGGATCTCAATTTACTTTCTTATCCGACCATGGGGTGTTCTCGAAAAACGAAGTGGACTTTGGTTCCCGTCTTTTAATTGAAGCTTTTCAAATGCCAGATATTAAAGGTAATATATTAGATGTAGGTTGCGGATACGGTCCTATTGGTTTGTCGCTAGCGAAAGAGTTTCAAGGTCGTGAAGTTCACATGGTGGATGTGAATGAAAGGGCGCTTGGACTTGCGAAAGAAAACGCCGCTAATAACAAAATCGAGAATATACGTATTTTTCAAAGTAGCGTCTATAAAAATGTAGATGGCAAGTATGCTGCTATTCTATCTAACCCTCCAATTCGTGCGGGTAAAGATGTCGTACATGAAATTTTAGAAAAAGCTGTGGAGTATTTAGTTCCAGGTGGAGAACTTTGGATTGTTATTCAAAAGAAGCAAGGTGCACCATCTGCGCTGAAAAAACTAGAGGAAGTATTTTCTGAAGTTGAGGTTGTAGAAAAGAAAAAAGGATATTATATCATAAAATCAAAAAAACGTTGACGGTTATTTTTGGCTATGTTAACATTATACAATGCCAATATATGATTTTCTGCGTTGAGAAAGATGTATATTTTTGTTTCTCTTGGAAAAGATAGTAAAATCAGCAGATTATGAAACAGAATGATGGTTTTCTTATAGAAGCCATTTTTCTTTTTTGAGCAGGTAGAAAGACTCAACGTATTTATCTTTAAGAGAAAAAGACTACGCTAATAGCAGTAGTTGTATTTATTTGTGATTTTGCACAAATTTTTTTGTGCATTTATAATACTCATGATTTGAGGGGTGAAGCAGTTGACAGGTCAACTAGTTCAATACGGACGCCACCGCCAACGAAGAAGTTATGCCCGTATTAGTGAAGTATTAGAGTTACCAAATCTTATCGAAATTCAAACCTCTTCTTATCAGTGGTTTCTTGATGAGGGTTTGCGAGAAATGTTCCAAGACATTTCTCCGATTGAAGACTTTACGGGAAATCTATCGCTTGAATTTATCGACTACAGCTTAGGTGAACCTAAATACTCTGTAGACGAATGCAAAGAGCGTGATGTGACGTATGCAGCACCACTTCGTGTAAAAGTGCGTCTAATCAACAAGGAAACTGGTGAAGTAAAAGAACAAGATGTGTTCATGGGAGATTTCCCACTCATGACAGAGACTGGAACATTCGTAATTAACGGTGCAGAACGTGTTATCGTTTCCCAGTTAGTTCGCTCTCCAAGCGTATACTATAGTGGCAAAGTGGATAAAAACGGAAAACGTGGTTTTACTGCTACTGTAATTCCAAACCGCGGAGCTTGGTTAGAGTATGAGACAGATGCTAAGGATGTTGTATATGTGCGTATTGACCGTACGCGTAAACTTCCTGTAACTGTTTTGTTACGCGCATTAGGGTTTGGCTCTGATCAAGAAATCACCGAGCTTTTAGGTGATAACGAATACTTAAGCAACACATTAGAAAAAGACAACACAGATAGCACAGAAAAAGCATTGCTTGAAATTTATGAGCGTCTACGTCCTGGTGAACCACCAACAGTAGAAAATGCTAAGAGCTTACTTGTGTCTCGTTTCTTCGATCCAAAGCGCTACGATTTAGCAAATGTAGGTCGCTATAAGATCAACAAGAAGTTACACATTAAAAACAGATTGTTTAATCAACGTTTAGCTGAAACATTAGTGGATCCAGAAACTGGTGAAATTTTAGCGGCAGAAGGAACAATCTTAGATCGTCGTACACTTGATCGCATTTTACCTTACTTAGAGAAAAACATTGGATTCAAAACAGCGAAACCAATGGGTGGAGTGGTAGAAGGCGATGTTGAGCTGCAATCTATTAAGATTTATGCTCCTGAGTCGGAAGGCGAACGCGTAATTAATGTAATTGGTAATGCAAACATTACTCGTGATGTGAAACACATCACACCAGGTGATATCCTTGCTTCTATCAGTTACTTCTTCAACCTACTATACAAAGTAGGAGATACAGATGATATTGACCATTTAGGAAACCGTCGTCTGCGTTCTGTTGGAGAACTATTACAAAACCAATTCCGTATCGGCCTTTCTCGTATGGAACGTGTTGTTCGTGAGAGAATGTCGATCCAAGATACAAATGCAATTACACCACAGGCACTAATTAATATTCGTCCTGTTATTGCATCTATTAAAGAGTTCTTCGGAAGTTCTCAGTTATCTCAGTTCATGGACCAAACAAATCCATTAGCAGAGTTAACTCACAAACGAAGACTATCTGCATTAGGACCTGGTGGTTTAACGCGTGAGCGCGCAGGCTTTGAAGTACGTGACGTTCATTACTCCCACTATGGTCGTATGTGTCCGATTGAAACACCAGAGGGACCAAACATTGGTTTGATTAACTCATTATCTTCGTTCGCGAAAGTAAATGAGTTTGGTTTCATTGAAACACCATACCGTCGTGTTGACCCAGAAACTGGTCTTGTAACAGGGCATGTTGATTATTTAACAGCAGATGAAGAAGATAACTATGTTGTAGCCCAAGCGAATATGAAATTATCTGATGAAGGTGAATTCCTAAGTGAAGATATCGTAGCTCGTTTCCGTGGCGAAAATATTGTCACAAATAGAGAACGCATCGACTACATGGATGTATCTCCAAAACAAGTAGTGTCGGCAGCGACAGCTTGTATTCCGTTCTTAGAAAACGATGACTCTAACCGCGCACTTATGGGAGCGAACATGCAACGTCAGGCGGTTCCGTTAATGAATCCGGAATCTCCGATTGTAGGTACAGGTATGGAGTACGTATCAGCAAAAGACTCGGGTGCTGCAGTAATCTGTAAACATCCTGGTGTTGTTGAGCGCGTAGAAGCACGTGAAGTTTGGGTACGTCGCTATGTAGAAGTTGACGGTCAAACAGTAAAAGGCGACTTAGATCGCTACAAAATGCAAAAATTCATTCGTTCTAACCAAGGAACTTGTTACAACCAACGTCCAATCGTAAGTGTTGGAAATGAAGTTGTAAAAGGTGAAATCCTTGCGGATGGTCCTTCTATGGAATTAGGTGAACTAGCACTTGGACGTAACGTGCTTGTTGGCTTCATGACTTGGGACGGTTATAACTACGAGGATGCGATTATCATGAGTGAGCGCCTTGTAAAAGATGATGTGTACACTTCTATTCATATTGAAGAATATGAATCAGAAGCTCGTGATACGAAGCTTGGACCAGAAGAAATTACACGTGACATTCCAAACGTTGGGGAAGACGCATTACGTAACCTTGACGAGCGCGGTATCATTCGCGTTGGTGCTGAAGTAAAAGATGGAGATTTACTTGTTGGTAAAGTAACACCTAAAGGTGTAACAGAATTAACAGCTGAAGAACGTCTATTACATGCTATCTTTGGAGAAAAAGCGCGTGAAGTACGTGATACATCACTACGTGTACCACACGGTGGTGGCGGTATTATCTTAGACGTAAAAGTATTCAACCGTGAAGATGGCGATGAATTGCCACCAGGTGTGAATCAACTTGTACGTGCATATATCGTTCAAAAACGTAAAATTTCTGAAGGTGACAAGATGGCCGGACGTCACGGTAACAAAGGTGTTATTTCTCGTATTTTACCAGAAGAAGATATGCCTTACTTACCAGACGGTACGCCAATCGATATTATGTTAAACCCATTAGGGGTACCATCTCGTATGAATATCGGTCAGGTATTAGAGCTTCATCTTGGTATGGCAGCAAGATACCTGGGCATTCACATTGCAACACCAGTATTCGATGGTGCTCGTGAGGAAGATGTTTGGGGCACAATTGAAGAAGCTGGTATGGCAAATGACGCGAAAACAATCCTGTATGACGGACGTACTGGTGAACCATTCGATAACCGCGTATCTGTTGGTGTCATGTATATGATCAAACTTGCGCACATGGTTGACGATAAACTTCATGCTCGTTCTACTGGACCATACTCACTTGTAACGCAGCAACCTCTTGGAGGTAAAGCTCAGTTCGGTGGACAGCGTTTCGGTGAGATGGAGGTTTGGGCACTTGAAGCTTACGGTGCTGCTTATACTCTTCAAGAAATCTTAACAGTGAAGTCTGATGATGTTGTTGGACGTGTTAAGACTTATGAAGCAATTGTTAAAGGCGAAAATGTTCCAGAACCAGGCGTTCCTGAATCATTCAAAGTATTGATTAAAGAGCTGCAAAGTTTAGGTATGGACGTTAAAATGATGTCTAGCGACGATACAGAAATTGAAATGCGTGATACAGAAGATGATGATGATCATCAATCAGCAGATAAATTGAATGTTGAAGTTGAGACAACTAAGGAATAATTGGGATAACCTGTAGACTAAAAGGGAGGTAGGCCCCTTGATAGATGTAAATAACTTTGAATATATGAAGATTGGACTTGCTTCACCTGACAAGATTCGTTCTTGGTCATACGGTGAAGTTAAGAAACCAGAAACTATTAACTATCGTACGTTAAAGCCTGAAAAAGATGGCTTGTTCTGTGAGCGTATTTTCGGACCACAAAAGGACTGGGAATGTCATTGCGGAAAATACAAACGTGTACGTTATAAAGGTGTAGTTTGTGATCGATGTGGCGTTGAAGTAACGCGTGCAAAAGTACGTCGTGAACGTATGGGTCATATTGAATTAGCTGCTCCTGTATCTCATATTTGGTATTTCAAAGGTATCCCGAGCCGCATGGGACTTGTCTTAGACATGTCCCCTCGCGCGCTTGAAGAAGTAATTTATTTCGCTTCTTATGTTGTAACAGAAAGTGGAGATACACCACTTGATAAGAAGCAATTACTTTCTGAAAAAGAATACCGTGCATATCGTGATCGATATGGTAGCACATTCCAAGCTGCTATGGGTGCAGAAGCGATTAAAAAGCTACTACAAGACATCGATTTAGATAAAGAAGTAGACTTCTTAAAAGAAGAATTAAAAACAGCACAAGGACAACGCCGTACTCGTGCTATTAAACGTCTAGAAGTATTAGAAGCATTCCGCAACTCTGGAAATGAACCATCTTGGATGATCTTAGATGTTCTACCAGTAATCCCACCAGAACTACGCCCAATGGTACAGTTAGATGGTGGACGTTTTGCTACTTCTGACTTAAACGACTTATATCGTCGTGTAATTAACCGTAACAACCGTTTAAAACGTCTATTGGACCTAGGTGCTCCAAGCATCATCGTTCAAAACGAAAAACGTATGTTACAAGAAGCTGTAGACGCATTAATCGATAATGGCCGTCGTGGCCGTCCGGTTACTGGACCAGGTAACCGCCCATTAAAATCACTATCTCACATGCTTAAAGGTAAACAAGGACGTTTCCGTCAAAACTTATTAGGTAAACGTGTTGACTACTCTGGCCGTTCTGTAATCGTTGTAGGACCGAACTTAAAGATGTACCAGTGTGGATTACCGAAAGAAATGGCGCTTGAACTGTTCAAACCTTTCGTTATGAAAGAGTTAGTTGGAAAAGGCTTAGCACACAATATTAAGAGTGCGAAACGTAAAATTGAGCGTGTACACCCTGAAGTTTGGGACGTTTTAGAATCTGTGATTAAAGAGCATCCAGTACTTCTAAACCGCGCACCAACACTTCACCGTCTTGGTATCCAGGCGTTTGAACCTACATTAGTAGAAGGTCGCGCAATTCGTCTTCATCCACTTGTATGTACTGCATACAACGCGGACTTTGACGGTGACCAAATGGCGGTTCACGTTCCGTTATCATCAGAGGCACAAGCAGAAGCTCGTATTCTTATGTTAGCGGCACAAAACATCTTGAATCCAAAAGACGGAAAACCAGTTGTTACTCCATCTCAGGATATGGTATTAGGTAACTACTACTTAACACTTGAGCGTGAAGGCGCAATCGGTGAAGGTATGGTCTTCAAAGATGCAAACGAAGCAATACTTGCATACCAAAATGGATATGTACATCTGCACACACGTGTTGCAGTTGCTGCAAGTTCAGTAAATAACGTAACGTTTACTGAAGAGCAAAAGGGTAAGCTTCTATTAACAACAGTTGGTAAATTAATATTTAACGAAATCTTACCAGAGTCGTTCCCTTATATTAATGAACCGACAAACTCAAACCTTGAAAAAGAAACACCAGCGGAATATTTCGTTGAAAAAGGTGCGAACATTAAAGAAATTATTGCTAGTCGCGAAGAAGTGGCACCATTTAGCAAGAAGATCCTTGGTAACATCATTGCGGAAGTATTCAAACGTTTCCAAATTACGGAAACATCTCGCATGCTTGACCGTATGAAAAACTTAGGATTTAAGTACTCTACAAAGGCTGGTATTACAGTTGGGGTATCTGACATTCTTGTATTAGGTGAAAAAGATGAAATTCTCCATGAAGCACAAGCAAAAGTAGATAATGTAATTAAACAATTCCGTCGCGGTTTAATCACGGAAGAAGAACGTTACGATCGCGTTATCTCTATTTGGAGTAATGCAAAAGATGTTATCCAAGGAAAACTGATGAAATCCTTGAATAAACGCAACCCAATCTTCATGATGAGTGATTCCGGTGCCCGTGGTAACGCATCGAACTTTACTCAGCTTGCTGGTATGCGTGGTCTGATGGCCAATCCATCTGGTCGTATTATCGAACTTCCAATTAAATCAAGTTTCCGTGAAGGTTTAACAGTACTTGAGTACTTCATCTCTACGCATGGTGCGCGTAAAGGTCTTGCCGATACAGCACTTAAAACTGCCGATTCTGGTTACTTAACGCGTCGTCTTGTAGACGTTGCACAAGATGTAATTGTCCGTGAAGATGATTGTGGAACAGATCGTGGTCTATTAATTGGTGCGATTAAAGAGGGTAATGAAGTAATTGAGTCATTATATGATCGTCTTGTTGGACGTTTTGCAAGAAAAACTGTAAAACATCCTGAAACAGGTGAAGTATTAGTTAGTGAAAACCAATTAATTACTGAAGATATCGCTCATATCGTTGAAAATTCGGGTGTTGAAACTGTAAACATTCGTTCAGCGTTCACGTGTAACACTCGCCATGGTGTATGTAAGAAGTGTTACGGTCGTAACTTAGCAACTGGTACAGACGTAGAAGTAGGAGAAGCGGTAGGTATTATCGCAGCTCAATCTATCGGTGAGCCAGGTACACAGTTAACGATGCGTACATTCCATACAGGTGGGGTTGCCGGAGATGATATCACTCAAGGTTTACCTCGTATCCAAGAGATCTTCGAAGCTCGTAATCCGAAAGGTCAGGCAGTTATCAGTGAAATCGACGGTGTTATCGCAGCGATCAACGATGTTAAAGATCGCCAAGAAGTAGTTGTACAGGGTGAAGTTGAAGCTCGTACGTATGCTATTCCTTACGGTGCTCGTCTGAAAGTAACTCCAGGACAGCCAATTAGCCACGGTAAAGAGTTAACAGAAGGTTCTATTGATCCGAAAGAATTACTAAAAGTAACGGACATTACAGCAGTGCAAGAATACTTATTACGTGAAGTTCAAAAAGTATACCGTATGCAAGGGGTAGAAATTGGTGACAAACACGTAGAAGTAATGGTACGCCAAATGCTACGTAAAGTTCGTGTAAGTGATGCAGGTGAAACAGATGTATTACCAGGAACATTACTAGATATCCATCAGTTTACTGATGCGAATGCGAAGGTGTTACTGAAAGGTAAACAACCAGCGACAGCTAGACCTGTTCTACTTGGTATTACAAAAGCTTCACTTGAAACAGATTCGTTCTTATCTGCAGCTTCGTTCCAAGAAACAACTCGTGTTTTAACGGATGCAGCAATTAAAGGTAAACGCGATGAGCTTCTAGGATTGAAAGAGAATGTTATTATCGGTAAGCTTGTTCCTGCTGGAACAGGTATGAATCGTTATCGTAAAGTGGATCTTGTAAAAACAACACAAGATAACATGAATGTAGAAAACGATGAAGTTTATGTGGAACAGTAAAATTTTCCGTCGTAAATTTTGTATAAAAACAGCTAATCCTAGTTGACATTGTATGAGTCAAAATGTTACTATAATCAAGGTTGCTCCTGAACGATGCTTTGGAGGATATTTATATGTCTTATCAAAAAGTGTCAAATGCTGAAAATGTAGTCGTTGGTCATAAACGAACATTGGAAGCAATCAAAAATGGTATAGTTAAAGAAGTTGTTATTGCAGAAGATGCTGATGTGCGGTTAACCCATGTTATCATTCGCACTGCTTTGCAACATAACATACCCATAACAAAAGTTGAATCAGTTCGTAAGCTTGGAAAAGTTTCGGGGATTCAAGTGGGAGCTTCAGCAATAGGAATAATAAGTTAAAACTGTTTTTGTGAGGAGAGAGCATTTGCTCTTCCTTGCAAAAACTTTGTTTTCAACTAATAATGAACCACCTGGATATGTGGTCATACAAACATGCGAAGGGAGGATAATCAAATGCCTACTATTAACCAATTAGTGAGAAATGGTCGTACTGATAAAGTATGGAAATCTAAATCACCTGCGTTAAACAAAGGTTTTAACTCTTTAAAGAAAAAATCAACTGATATCTCTGCACCTCAAAAACGTGGTGTATGTACTCGTGTTGGTACAATGACTCCAAAGAAACCTAACTCAGCGTTACGTAAATACGCTCGTGTACGTTTAACAAACGGGATTGAAGTTACAGCTTACATCCCAGGTATCGGTCATAACTTACAAGAGCATAGCGTAGTATTAATTCGCGGTGGTCGAGTAAAGGATTTACCAGGGGTACGTTACCACATCGTTCGTGGAGCGCTTGATACAGCTGGTGTTGACAAACGTATGCAAGGACGTTCTAAATATGGTACTAAGCGACCAAAACCTGCTAAAAAATAATAAACTTATAATGAAAGGAGGAACTCAATATGCCTCGTAAAGGACCTGTTGCGAAACGTGACGTGTTACCAGATCCAATGTACAATTCTAAGCTAGTAACACGCCTTATCAACAAAATGATGGTTGACGGTAAAAAAGGTAAATCTCAAACAATTCTTTATAACGCTTTCGATATCGTTCGTGAACGTTCAGATAAAGAACCAATGGAAGTATTCGAGCAAGCTCTTAAGAACATCATGCCTGTTCTTGAAGTACGCGCTCGTCGTGTTGGTGGTGCTAACTACCAAGTTCCAGTTGAGGTTCGTCCAGAACGCCGTACAACTTTAGGTCTTCGCTGGTTAGTAAACTATGCTCGTCTTCGTGGTGAAAAAACTATGGAAGAGCGTCTAGCTTACGAAATCTTAGATGCAGCTAACAACGCTGGTGCATCTGTTAAGAAACGTGAAGACACTCATAAAATGGCAGAAGCTAACAAAGCATTTGCTCATTACCGTTGGTAGGATTCAACGTAAAATAAATGTAAGCATAAACCGCTTTATTTGTCGCTTATGGAAGTGTGGAGAGGGAGAATGCCTCTCCCTTTCGTTGGGCGCTCGTTTTACATAATGAGGGTACTGGACACTGGCATATGTAACAATATAAAGTGGCTTTTTTGCTACTTAAAATAAAAAATCCAATCCATATATGGAAGGAGCAAGACACCAAATGACAAGAGAGTTCTCTTTAGAAAACACTCGTAATATTGGTATCATGGCTCACATCGATGCTGGTAAAACAACAGCAACTGAGCGTATTCTGTATTACACAGGACGTATTCATAAAATCGGTGAAACTCATGAAGGTGCATCTCAGATGGACTGGATGGAGCAAGAGCAAGAGCGTGGTATCACAATTACTTCTGCTGCAACTACAGCTCAATGGAAAGGTCACCGTGTAAACATCATTGATACTCCAGGACACGTAGACTTCACAGTAGAAGTAGAACGTTCTTTACGCGTACTTGATGGTGCGGTAGCAGTACTTGATGCACAATCTGGTGTAGAACCACAAACAGAAACTGTTTGGCGTCAGGCTACTACTTACGGTGTACCTCGTATCGTATTCGTTAACAAAATGGATAAGATCGGTGCAGATTTCTTATACTCTGTAGGAACAATCCACGATCGTTTACAAGCAAACGCACATCCAATTCAGTTACCAATCGGTGCTGAAGATGAGTTCAATGGTATCATTGATCTTGTTGAAGAGTGTGCTTACATGTACGGTAACGATTTAGGAACAGACATCGAGCGTGTCGAAATTCCTGAAGAGCACAAAGAACTAGCTGAAGAATACCGTGGAAAGCTTATTGAAGCGGTAGCTGAGCTTGATGAAGAAATGATGATGAAGTACCTAGAAGGTGAAGAAATCACTGTAGAAGAGCTTAAAGCTGGTATCCGTAAGGCTACAACTTCTGTAGAATTCTTCCCAGTAATCTGTGGTTCTGCATTCAAAAACAAAGGTGTTCAAATCCTGTTAGACGCAGTTATAGACTACCTACCATCTCCATTAGATGTACCTGCTATTAAAGGTACTCTTCCGGATACAGATGAAGAAGTAGAACGTAAGTCTAGCGATGAAGAACCATTCGCAGCTCTAGCATTCAAAATCATGACTGACCCTTATGTTGGTAAGTTAACGTTCTTCCGTGTGTACTCTGGTGTGTTAAACTCTGGATCATACGTGAAAAACTCAACTAAAGGTAAGCGTGAGCGTGTAGGACGTATCCTACAAATGCACGCTAACAGCCGTGAAGAGATTTCAACAGTTTACGCTGGTGATATCGCTGCTGCTGTAGGTTTAAAAGATACTACTACTGGTGATACTCTTTGTGACGAGAAGAGTCTTGTTATCCTTGAGTCTATGGAATTCCCAGAGCCAGTTATCTCTGTAGCTATCGAACCAAAATCTAAAGCTGACCAAGATAAAATGGGTACAGCATTATCTAAGCTTTCTGAAGAAGATCCAACATTCCGTGCTCACACTGACCAAGAAACTGGCCAAACTATCATCGCTGGTATGGGTGAACTTCACCTTGATATCATCGTTGACCGTATGCGCCGTGAATTCAAAGTCGAAGCAAACGTTGGTGCTCCTCAGGTAGCATACCGTGAAACTTTCCGCGCTGCTGCGAAAGTTGAAGGTAAGTTTGCTCGTCAATCTGGTGGACGTGGACAATTCGGTCACGTTTGGATTGAGTTTGCACCTAACGAAGAAGGTAAAGGATTTGAATTCGAAAA
The DNA here is from genome assembly GCF_022663475.1 of Bacillus cereus group sp. BfR-BA-01382. NCBI lineage: Bacteria > Bacillati > Bacillota > Bacilli > Caryophanales > Bacillaceae > Bacillus > Bacillus cereus group sp. BfR-BA-01382. The sequence continues at coordinate 9,323 of NZ_JAKUFQ010000066.1, read as the reverse complement.
CAAAATCGTCGGCGGTGTAGTTCCACGTGAATACATCCCAGCTGTTGGAGCGGGTCTTGAAGACTCACTTAAAAATGGTGTACTAGCTGGTTACCCACTAGTTGACATTAAAGCAGCATTAGTTGACGGTTCTTACCATGATGTCGATTCATCTGAGATGGCGTTCAAAATCGCTGCATCTATGGCACTTAAAGCTGCGGTTTCTAAATGTAACCCAGTAATTCTTGAGCCAATGATGAAAGTTGAAGTTGTAATCCCTGAAGAATACATGGGAGACATCATGGGTGACGTAACATCTCGTCGTGGACGTGTAGAAGGTATGGAAGCTCGCGGTAACGCACAAGTTGTTCGCGCTATGGTTCCGCTTTCTGAAATGTTCGGTTATGCGACAGCATTACGTTCTAACACTCAAGGACGCGGAACATTCTCAATGACATTTGATCATTATGAAGAAGTACCGAAGTCTGTTTCAGAAGAAATTATTAAAAAAAATAAAGGCGAATAATTGATTTTTATCAATTGTTCGAGTATAACTACTTATGTAAGCTTAGAAAGTGGGACGTAAGTTTCGCTTTCTAGTCTAAATATAAAATAACCTATATAAACTAAGGAGGAATTTAGAATGGCTAAAGCTAAATTCGAACGTTCTAAACCCCATGTTAACATCGGTACAATCGGCCACGTTGACCATGGTAAAACTACATTAACTGCTGCGATCACTACAGTTCTTGCAAAAGCTGGTGGTGCTGAAGCACGCGGATACGATCAAATCGACGCTGCTCCAGAAGAAAGAGAGCGCGGAATCACAATCTCAACTGCACACGTTGAGTACGAAACTGAAACTCGTCACTATGCACACGTTGACTGCCCAGGTCACGCTGACTATGTTAAAAACATGATCACTGGTGCTGCTCAAATGGACGGCGGTATCTTAGTAGTATCTGCTGCTGATGGCCCAATGCCTCAAACACGTGAGCACATCCTTCTTTCTCGTCAAGTAGGTGTTCCTTACATCGTTGTATTCTTAAACAAATGCGACATGGTTGACGACGAAGAATTATTAGAATTAGTAGAAATGGAAGTTCGTGACCTATTATCTGAATACGGATTCCCAGGCGACGACATTCCTGTAATCAAAGGTTCTGCTCTTAAAGCTCTTCAAGGAGAAGCTGATTGGGAAGCAAAAATCATTGAATTAATGACTGAAGTTGATGCTTACATCCCAACTCCAGAACGTGAAACTGACAAACCATTCTTAATGCCTATCGAGGATGTATTCTCTATCACAGGTCGTGGTACAGTTGCAACTGGTCGTGTAGAGCGCGGAATCGTTAAAGTTGGTGACGTAGTAGAAATCATCGGTCTTGCTGAAGAGAATGCTTCTACAACTGTAACTGGTGTAGAAATGTTCCGTAAACTTCTTGACCAAGCTCAAGCTGGAGACAACATCGGTGCTCTTCTTCGTGGGGTTGCTCGTGAAGACATCCAACGTGGACAAGTTCTTGCTAAAACTGGCTCTGTAAAAGCACACGCTAAATTCAAAGCTGAAGTTTTCGTATTATCTAAAGAAGAAGGTGGACGTCACACTCCATTCTTCGCTAACTACCGTCCTCAGTTCTACTTCCGTACAACTGACGTAACTGGTATCATCCAATTACCAGAAGGTACTGAAATGGTAATGCCTGGTGACAACATCGAAATGACTATCGAACTTATCGCTCCAATCGCTATCGAAGAGGGAACTAAATTCTCTATTCGTGAAGGTGGACGTACAGTAGGTTACGGTGTAGTTGCTACTATCGTTGAGTAATCTTAACTGATATAAAAACGCCCCCAAGGGATTTCCCCTTGGGGGCGTTTTGTTTGTGTTTATATAATGAATTGGATGATATCTTTATGTTTTGACGAGTTTCTTCTATAGTATATAAAAACATTAAAATGAAACCCAAAAACTGTAAAATGAATTCTAGTAGATGAAAACTTGAAATTCTTTAAAGTGCCATGTATAATAGCAAAAGTAGAGAAAAGCAGATGCAAACAAAAAGATGCTTGCATCTAGACTAATAACATTGTATAATAGACAATGTTGGTCTTTGACTGCGATGAAGTGGAAGGTTGCTGACACACCCGGCCGCTTTGCCATGGCATGGTGTGGGGAAATTTCCATGGAGAAGGTCTATTTTAGAAATAGGCGAACGAAGGAGGGAAAATAATGGCAAAAGAAAAAATTCGTATCCGTTTAAAAGCTTATGATCACCGTATTCTTGATCAATCAGCTGAGAAAATTGTAGAAACAGCTAAGCGTTCTGGGGCAACAGTTTCTGGTCCGATCCCATTACCAACTGAGAAGACTATTTACACAATTCTTCGTGCTGTTCATAAGTACAAAGATTCTCGTGAGCAATTCGAAATGCGCACACACAAACGTTTAATCGATATCGTGAGTCCTACTCCACAAACAGTAGATTCATTAATGCGTTTAGACTTACCGTCTGGTGTAGATATCGAAATTAAACTATAAATTATATAACTTAAAAATGTAGGAGGTGTAACTCATGACCAAAGGAATCTTAGGAAGAAAGATCGGTATGACTCAAGTATTTGCTGAGAACGGTGAGTTAATCCCAGTAACAGTTATCGCTGCTAATCCAAACGTTGTTCTTCAAAAGAAAACAACTGAAACTGATGGCTACAATGCAATCCAGTTAGGATTTGAAGATAAACGTGAAAAGTTAACTAACAAACCTGAACAAGGCCACACTGCTAAAGCATCTACAACTCCTAAGCGCTTCATTCGCGAAATCCGCGATGCAGACGTGGACGGATTAGAGGTTGGTCAAGAGGTAAAAGTTGAAGTTTTCGCTGCAGGTGAAATCGTTGACGTAACAGGAATTTCTAAAGGTAAAGGTTTCCAAGGTGTTATCAAACGCCACGGACAATCTCGCGGACCTATGTCTCATGGTTCTCGCTATCACCGTCGTCCAGGTTCAATGGGCCCAGTTGCTCCGAACCGTGTATTCAAAGGCAAAAAACTTGCTGGACGTATGGGTGGAGACCAAGTTACTATCCAAAACTTAGAAATCGTTCAAGTTGACACTGAGCGCAACTTATTACTAGTAAAAGGTAACGTTCCAGGTGCTAAGAAATCTCTTGTAGTTGTTCAAGGCGCTGTGAAGGTTAGCAAATAATTCACAATAGGAAGGAGGAATTCCAATGCCAAAAGTTACTGTATATAACCAAACTGGTTCACAGGTTGGTGAAATCGAATTAGCTGAAGCTATTTTCGGTATCGAACCAAATGAAGCTGTACTTTTCGAAGCTGTAATGATGCAACGTGCATCTTTACGTCAAGGTACACACAAAGTAAAAACTCGTTCTGAAGTTCGCGGTGGTGGTCGTAAACCATGGCGTCAAAAAGGAACTGGACGTGCTCGTCAAGGGTCTATCCGTTCTCCTCAATGGCGTGGTGGTGGTACGGTATTCGGACCTACACCAAGAAGCTATGCGTACAAACTTCCTAAGAAGGTTCGTCGTTTAGCAATTAAATCTGCATTAGCTACTAAAGTAGTTGAGAACAACATTGTAGTTCTTGAAGACCTAGTATTAAATGCACCAAAAACAAAAGACATGCTAGCAGTACTTAAAGGATTAACTGTTGAGAAGAAAGCTCTTATCGTAACTGCTGATGCAAACGAATCTGTAGAGTTATCTGCTCGCAATATCCCTGGAGTAACAGTAATCACTGCTGATGGCGTAAACGTTTTAGACGTGCTTCATCATGATAAGCTAATCATGACAAAAGCGGCAGTGGAAAAAGTAGAGGAGGTGCTTGCATAATGAGAGATCCTCGTGATATCATTAAGCGCCCAGTTATCACTGAACGTTCTATGGAAATGATGGCTGAAAAAAAATACACGTTCGATGTGGACGTTAAATCTAATAAAACAGAAGTTAAAGATGCTCTTGAAGCGATCTTTGGTGTTAAAGTAGAAAAAGTGAACATCATGAACTACAAGCCGAAAGCAAAACGCGTTGGTCGTCACGCTGGTTTTACTAGCCGTCGTCGTAAAGCAATCGTTAAGCTAACTGCTGACAGCAAAGAAATCGAAATCTTCCAAGGTGTTTAATTCTTACTAAAGAAGGAGGGAAATTGAGATGGGAATTAAAAAGTATAATCCAACTACTAACGGTCGTCGTAATATGACTACGAATGATTTCGCTGAAATCACGACTGACAGACCCGAAAAGTCTTTACTTGCTCCTTTAAGCAAGAAGGCTGGTCGTAATAACCAAGGTAAAATTACTGTACGTCATCAAGGTGGCGGACATAAGCGTCAATACCGTATCATCGACTTTAAGCGTAACAAAGATGGAATTCCAGGACGCGTTGCTACGATCGAATATGATCCAAACCGCTCTGCGAATATCGCATTAATTAACTACGTTGACGGTGAAAAACGTTACATTCTTGCTCCTAAATCTTTAGAAGTAGGTATGGAAGTTATGTCTGGCCCAGAAGCTGACATCAAAATCGGTAACGCATTACCATTAATCAACATTCCAGTAGGTACTGTTGTTCATAACATCGAGCTTAAGCCTGGTCGTGGCGGACAATTAGTTCGTTCTGCTGGTACATCTGCTCAAGTACTTGGTAAAGAAGGTAAATACGTACTTGTACGTTTAACTTCTGGTGAAGTACGTCTTGTATTATCTGCTTGTCGCGCTTCAATCGGTCAAGTAGGTAACGAACAACATGAACTTATCAAAATCGGTAAAGCAGGTCGCTCTCGCTGGTTAGGTAAACGCCCAACAGTTCGTGGTTCTGTAATGAACCCGGTTGATCACCCACACGGTGGTGGTGAAGGTCGTTCTCCAATCGGACGTAAGTCTCCAATGTCTCCATGGGGTAAACCAACTCTTGGATTCAAGACTCGTAAGAAAAACAAAGCGTCTGACAAATTTATCGTTCGTCGTCGTAAAAAATAATGGGATTGTAGTACGGTTCATTTCTAGAACCGTACGCCAATCACGAAGGGAGGCACCAAAATGGCTCGTAGCTTAAAAAAAGGACCATTTGTCGATGATCACTTAATGAGCAAAATGGAAAAATTAGTTGCATCTGAGCAAAAACAAGTTGTTAAAACTTGGTCTCGCCGTTCAACAATCTTCCCTCAGTTCATCGGACACACAATCGCTGTATATGATGGTCGTAAACACGTACCTGTGTACATCACTGAGGATATGGTTGGCCATAAGTTAGGTGAATTCGCACCAACTCGTACGTATAAAGGTCACCTTGCTGACGATAAGAAAACTAGAAGATAATGAGAGGAGGCACTTCAATGCAAGCTAAAGCAGTAGCGAGAACAGTTCGTATTGCTCCTCGTAAAGTTCGTTTAGTAGTAGACTTAATCCGAGGTAAGCAAGTGGGTGAAGCGATTGCTATCCTTAACCACACACCAAAAACTGCTTCTCCAGTTGTAGAAAAAGTTTTAAAATCTGCAATCGCAAATGCAGAGCACAATTATGAGATGGATATTAACAACCTAGTTGTTGAAAAAGTCTTCGTTGACGAAGGTCCAACGTTGAAACGTTTCCGTCCACGTGCAATGGGTCGTGCAAGCCAAATTAACAAACGCACAAGCCACATCACAGTTGTGGTATCAGAAAAGAAGGAGGGATAATCGATGGGTCAAAAGGTTAATCCAATTGGTCTTCGTGTCGGTGTTATCCGTGACTGGGAATCTCGTTGGTTCGCTGAGAAAGATTACGCTACATTATTACATGAAGACATCAAAATCCGTGAGTACATTAATGTACGCTTAAAAGATTCTGCTGTTGCTAAAGTAGAAATCGAACGTGCAGCAAATCGTGTAAATGTTACAATTCACACTGCAAAACCTGGTATGGTAATTGGTAAAGGTGGTACTGAAGTTGAAGCACTTCGTAAAGCTCTTAACCAATTAACAGGCAAGCGTGTACACATCAACATTTTAGAAGTTAAGAGAGCTGATCTTAACGCTAAATTAGTAGGCGAAAACATCGCTCGTCAATTAGAAAACCGTGTATCATTCCGTCGTGCACAAAAGCAAGTTATTCAACGTGCTATGCGTGCAGGTGCTAAAGGTATTAAAACACAGGTTTCTGGTCGTCTTGGCGGAGCTGATATCGCTCGTGCAGAATCTTACAGTGAAGGAACTGTTCCACTTCATACACTTCGCGCTGATATTGACTATGCAGCAGTTGAAGCTGATACAACATACGGTAAATTAGGCGTAAAAGTATGGATCTACCGTGGAGAAGTCCTTCCTACAAAAAAGAAAGCTTCTGAGGAAGGAGGAAAATAATATGTTAATGCCAAAACGCGTAAAATATCGTAGAGAGCATCGTGGTAAAATGCGTGGTCGTGCTAAAGGTGGAACTGAAATTGCTTTCGGTGAATTCGGTTTACAAGCACAAGCTGCTTCATGGATTACAAACCGTCAAATCGAAGCTGCTCGTCGTGCAATGACTCGTTACATGAAACGTGGCGGTAAAGTATGGATTAAAATTTTCCCTTCTAAACCTTACACTGCAAAACCTCTAGAAGTACGTATGGGTTCCGGTAAAGGGGCACCAGAAGGCTGGGTAGCAGTAGTAAAACCTGGGAAAATTATGTTCGAAATCGCGGGTGTATCTGAAGAGGTAGCACGCGAAGCATTACGTCTTGCAGCTCACAAGTTACCTGTGAAATGTAAATTCGTAAAACGTGAAGAAAATGGTGGTGAATCTAATGAAAACTAATGATATTCGTGAATTAACCACTGCCGAAATCGAAACAAAAGTTAAAGCTTTAAAGGAAGAGTTGTTTAATCTTCGCTTCCAACTTGCTACAGGACAATTAGAGAATCCAACTCGCATTCGTGAAGTGCGTAAAGCAATTGCTCGTATGAAAACTGTAGTTCGTGAAAGAGAGATCGGAATTAATCGATAAATTGAGGGGAGGTTTGCATAGTGAGCGAACGTAACCAACGCAAAGTTTATACTGGTCGTGTAGTGTCTGACAAAATGGACAAAACGATTACAGTTTTAGTTGAAACTTACAAAACTCATTCCTTGTACGGAAAACGTGTTAAGTATTCTAAGAAGTACAAAGCCCATGATGAGCAAAACCAAGCGAAACTTGGCGATATCGTTAAAATCATGGAAACTCGCCCGCTTTCTGCTACTAAGCGTTTCCGTTTAGTTGAAATCGTTGAAGAAGCGGTTATTATCTAAATAGACGAATCGGAATTTTTAGTCCGAAGGGAGGTTTCATAACATGATCCAACAAGAATCTCGTTTGAAAGTTGCTGACAACTCTGGTGCACGTGAACTTTTAACAATTAAAGTATTAGGCGGCTCTGGTCGTAAATATGCTAACATTGGTGACATTATCGTTGCTACGGTAAAACAAGCAACACCAGGTGGCGTTGTTAAAAAAGGTGACGTTGTTAAAGCAGTAGTAGTACGTACGAAGAGCGGAGCTCGTCGTCCGGACGGTTCTTACATCAAATTTGATGAAAACGCAGCGGTTATCATTAAAGACGATAAGAGCCCACGTGGTACTCGTATCTTCGGACCAGTAGCTCGTGAATTACGTGATAGCAACTTCATGAAGATCGTTTCTTTAGCTCCAGAAGTTCTATAATTTAAGGTATTGCCTTGCTAAGGAGGTGCAGAATTAAGATGCATGTAAAAAAAGGTGATAAAGTACAGGTAATCACTGGTAAAGACAAAGGAAAACAAGGCGTTATCCTTGTGGCTTTCCCAAAGCAAAACCGTGTTATCGTTGAGGGTGTTAACATCGTTAAAAAACACTCTAAGCCATCTCAATTAAATCCACAAGGTGGAATTATTACTAAAGAAGCACCTATTCACGTTTCTAACGTTATGATTTTAGATCCGAAAACAGGTGAACCTACTCGCGTAGGCTTCAAAGTAGAAGATGGTAAAAAAGTTCGTATTGCAAAAAAATCTGGTGAATTATTAGATAAATAATTTTCTTAAGAAAGGAGGTCACTTCATTGAATCGCCTTAAAGAGAAGTTCCAAAAGGAAATTACTCCTGCTCTAGTGAGCAAGTTTAACTATAAATCTGTGATGGAAGTACCGAAAATCGAAAAGATCGTAATCAACACTGGTGTTGGTGACGCGGTATCTAACTCAAAAGCTTTAGACAATGCAGTAGAAGAATTAACACAAATCGCAGGTCAAAAACCTGTTGTAACTCGTGCTAAAAAATCAATCGCTGGTTTCCGTCTTCGTGAAGGTATGCCAATCGGTGCGAAAGTAACTTTACGCGGCGAGCAAATGTATGAGTTCTTCGACAAATTAGTATCGGTTTCTTTACCACGTGTACGTGATTTCCGTGGTGTTTCTAAGAAATCATTCGATGGTCGTGGGAACTACACATTAGGTGTTAAAGAGCAACTTATCTTCCCTGAGATTGATTATGATAAAGTAAGCAAAGTACGCGGTATGGACATCGTAATCGTTACTACAGCGAAAACTGATGAAGAAGCTCGTGAACTTTTAACACAATTCGGTATGCCATTCCAAAAATAATGGAAGCCAACGCTAAGTAGAGGAGGCGAAAACGTGGCTAAAAAATCTATGATAGCGAAACAAAAGCGTACTCCTAAGTTTAAAGTACAAGAGTATACACGTTGCGAACGCTGCGGTCGTCCGCATTCTGTATACCGCAAATTTAAACTTTGCCGTATTTGTTTCCGTGAACTTGCATATAAAGGTCAAATTCCTGGTGTTAAAAAAGCTAGTTGGTAAAACCCACAAATGGGAAGGAGGTAAAACACATGGTGATGACAGATCCAATTGCAGACATGCTTACTCGCATCCGTAATGCGAACATGGTACGTCATGAGAAATTAGAGGTTCCTGCTTCTAAAATCAAAAAAGAGATCGCTGAACTTTTAAAACGTGAAGGTTTCATTCGTGATGTAGAATACATCGAGGATAACAAACAAGGTATCCTTCGTATTTTCCTGAAATATGGTGCAAACAATGAACGTGTAATCACTGGATTAAAACGTATCAGTAAACCTGGCTTACGCGTTTACGCTAAAGCTGACGAAGTACCACGTGTACTTAACGGATTAGGTATCGCTCTTGTTTCTACATCTAAGGGAGTAATGACAGACAAAGACGCTCGTCAATTACAAACTGGTGGAGAAGTAGTAGCATACGTTTGGTAATATATATTTAAAACGAACGGAGGTGTGACCACATGTCTCGTATTGGTAAAAAGATTCTTGAAATCCCTGCAGGTGTTACTATTACAATTGC
>NZ_JAKUFQ010000065.1:0-31168 GCF_022663475.1 Bacillus cereus group sp. BfR-BA-01382 | reverse complement strand
AAAATAATACGACGAATGTTTTTTATTTGTAAATTTTAATATCATATTATTCAAAAGTAAAATAATATTTGATATTATTTTATTAAATCAATTTCAACAAAATAACCAATAAAAAAGAGGACGCAGGTTGCGTCCTCTTTTTTATAAATCTTTCACTCGTAATACACGCATTGCATTTAACACTGCAAGTAGTGTCACACCAACATCTGAGAAAACAGCTTCCCACATTGTTGCAATACCAAAGGCACCAAGTAATAGAACGATCCCTTTTACACCTAAAGCAAAGATGATATTTTGCCACACTATACTTCTTGTGCGTTTTGCAATTTTTACAGCTGTCGCAATTTTTGAAGGCTCATCAGTCATAATAACGATGTCTGCCGCTTCAATTGCTGCATCTGATCCTAAACCACCCATCGCAATACCAACGTCTGCACGGGCTAATACTGGTGTATCGTTAATACCGTCACCAACGAAGGCAATTTTTTCTTTTCCATGCTTCGCTGCATCAATTTTTTCAATCTCTTCTACTTTTTGTTGCGGTAGTAATTCCGCATGAACTTCATCTAAGCCTAATTCTTTACCGACAGCTTCACCAACTGTTTTTGCATCACCAGTTAACATTACTGTCTTTTTAATACCTAGTTCTTTTAACTTTTGAATCGCTTGTTTCGAATCCTCTTTTACCTCATCAGAAATAACAATATAACCTGCATATTTTCCATCTATAGCAACGTGAACTAATGTACCTACTGTTTCTGGTTGTTTAAATTCAATATTTTCTTTTCTCATTAATTTTGCATTACCTGCAAAAATTTCTTTTCCTTGTACTTTTACGACTGTACCGTGACCAGAAATTTCGTTATAATCATCGATTATTTTTTCATCAATTGATTTTCCATATGCCTTTCGAATAGATTGGGCAATTGGATGGTTAGAATACACTTCAGCAAATGCCGCATACTCTAATAACTCTTCGCTTGTAGTACCTTCGCTCGGTTCCATTTTTGTAACTTTGAAAACACCTTTTGTTAATGTTCCTGTTTTGTCAAAAACAATATATTTTACATCATTTAAAGCTTCTAAATAGTTACTACCTTTTACTAACACACCACTTTTAGATGCACCACCGATACCTCCAAAGAATCCAAGAGGAATGGATACAACTAACGCACATGGACAAGAGATTACTAAGAACACTAAAGCTCTATAAATCCACTCAGAGAATGTAGCCCCTTCTAAAATAAGCGGTGGAATAAACGCCATGATCGCCGCTGTAATAACTACAACTGGAGTGTAGTAACGCGCAAACTTCGTAATAAAGTTTTCTGTTGGTGCTTTTTTACTGCTTGCATTTTGAACTAAATCTAAAATTTTCGATACAGTTGATTCACCAAATTCTTTTGTAACTTCAATTGTCAACACGCCGTTTTGGTTCACAAAGCCACTTAATACATCATTTCCAACTTCAACTTCACGTGGTACAGATTCACCAGTTAATGCTGAAGTATCTACCATTGATGTTCCTTCAATTACTTTTCCGTCTAATGGTACTTTCTCACCTGGCTTAACGATAATATAATCGCCAATTTGTACATCTTCTGGTGATACTTGTTTCGTTTCATTTCCAACCTTTACATTCGCATAATCAGGACGAATATCCATTAATGAAGTAATTGATTTTCGAGAGCGGTTTACCGCAATGCTTTGGAATAGTTCTCCTACTTGATAAAATAGCATTACTGCTACAGCTTCTGAATATTGCTGAATTGCAAAAGCTCCTACAGTTGCAATTGCCATTAAGAAGTTTTCATCAAATACTTGGCCACGAGTTATGTTTTTTACCGCTCTCCAAACGATATCTCCACCTATTAATAAATAAGCAAGGACGAATAACGGAATTGTTACCATTTGTGGTAAGCCCGCTAATGCAGCAATTGCCGTCAAAATTCCGCCAACCACTAATCTCCCTACCATCTTTTTCACATTTGCTTCACCATGATCGTGACTATGTCCGTGGTCATGACCGTTCTTCTCTTCACGAACAACTTTCACATCTGGCTCTAACTTTTGAACGACATTTGTTATATTTGCTACAGTCGCTTCTAGTTCTCTTTTATTCGCAACTTCTACTCGTAGTTTCTTCGATACGAAATCAACAGTTGCTTCTGAGACAGCTGGCATTTCCTTAACTTTATTTTCAATTTTCATTGCACAGTTCGCGCAATCTAAACCTTCTAATATAAATACTTCTTTAGCAATTTTATTTTTTTGTTCTTCTTGCACTTTAATATGCGGTTCTAATTTTGTAACGAGTTGTTTTGCTTCCGTAACAACTTCGTTTTCTTTATTTTGTGCTGTTTCTAAGATCATTGTCTTTGTTGCGAAGTTTACAGAGCAAGAATTTACTCCTTCTATATTCCCAACACCTTTTTCAATTTTCATTGCACAGTTCGCACAATCTAAACCTTCTAACATCAATTTCTTTTTCACTAATGCTTCAGCCATCGTTCTCCCTCCTCGCGTTCTTTTTATTCTTCTTCGTTTACGTGCTCAAACGCTTGCTCGAAGATATGAATTACGTGCTGATCAGCTAACGAATAATAAACAACCTTTCCTTCTTTACGATTCTTTACAAGTTTCGCTTGCTTTAACACACGAAGCTGATGCGAAATAGATGATTGTGTCATTCCTAATAAATAAGCTAAATCACAAACGCACATCTCAGCTTCAAATAGCGCATGTAATATTCTCGTACGTGTACGGTCACCTAATACTTTAAATAGTTCTGCTACTTTACTTAAACTTTCATCAGTTGGAATTGTTTGTTTTACTTGCTCAACAACTTCTTCATGAATTATCGTTTGAGAACATGTCTCTTGTGGTGTTTCTACTTTATTTCCAGCCATTATAGCTCACCTCTTTAATTGAACATATGAACAATCATTCATATATTTTATACTCTTATTATATGAGCACCTGCTCATATGTGTCAATGAAATCTGAATTTTTTTATGAACATTTCGTTCACATTTTAGTAAGGCATATACATATTTTCCGCATCCTCTATATTCTCATACAAAAAAGGATGTACAATTCGCACACCCCTTTTTTTCATATTCCGACATAAAAATTCAACAAAGTAATATATGTTCCCTTTATTTCAACAAAAGAAAAAGCCTTGCGCGCTCCCTAGACGCACAAGGCTTACTGTGTTATATCCCTTTAATTAGCTTGATCTAAATTATCCTGCGAACTGCTATCGTCTTTTAAATGACTATGTTTTTTCGAATAAACAAAGTATACAACTACTCCAATTGCTAACCAAATACCAAAGTATATCCATGTTGTTAACGGTAAATTTACCATTAAGAATAGACAACATGCAATTGAAATAATCGGTAAGATCGGTACAAGTGGTACCATAAATCCACGTTGTAATTTCGGATGCGTTTTACGAAGAATGATAACAGTTACACCAACCATGGCGAATGTTAATAACGCTCCAATATTCGCTAAATTCGACAATTCTTTTAAATCGATAAATCCAGCAATTAAAGCACTACCAATTCCTGTTAACCAAACTGAAAATGTTGGCGCTTCAGTCTTCTTGTTAATTTTCGCAAAAGATTTTGGTAATAAACCATCACGGCTCATTGCGAAGAATACACGTGTTGTCGCATAAATGTAAGCGAAAATTACAGCCATAATACCAATTACAGCTCCAATTGCAATTACACCAGCCACTTTATCTTGTCCTACAACTTCTAACACATACGCCATAGCTTCAGGTACATCTAATTCCTTATAAGAAACCATACCTGTCATAACGAGACAAACTACAACATAAATAATTGTACAAATAACTAACGAAGCAATAATACCAATTGGTAGATCACGTTGCGGATTTTTTACTTCTTCAGCAGAAGTTGCTAATGCATCAAATCCTAAGAAAGCAAAGAATACTGCTGCTCCCCCTGCGAACACTCCACTTAAACCGTAAGGTGCAAATGGTATCCAGTTTTCTGGTTTCACGTAGAATACACCAACTGCAATGAATAAAACAACAATACCAATTTTAATTAATACCATTATGTTATTCACACGCTTACTTTCTTTCGTACCGCGTGATAATAACCAAGTTATCACTAACGTAACAATAACTGCTGGTAAGTTTACCATACCACCTTGCGCTGGAATCGTTAGCAACGCTTTCGGAATTTCAAGTCCCAGCCCACTCACTAAATTATTGAAATAACCCGTCCATCCGCCAGCTACTGCGGCAGTCGTTACGACATATACGGATAACAATGTCCATCCCATTAAATGAGCAACAAACTCACCAATTGTTGCATACGAATATGTGTACACACTACCTGAAACAGGAAGTGTAGATGCAACTTCTGCATAACATAATGCTGCAAATCCACAAACAATTGCTGCAATCATAAATGAAAAAATAACTGCTGGACCAGCATCTCTTGCTGCTACTAATCCAGTTAATACTAGAACTCCTGTACCAATTATCGCACCAATCCCTAGCATTGTTAGGTCAAATGCCCCTAGCGTTTTCGTCAAAGTTTTACTTTTACTTTCCCCTAACAATTGCGTAACGGATTTCTTTTTAAATAGGTTGGCCACGATGTATGCCCCCTTTTGCCAAGAAGAGCTAAGAGATCTTCACTCTTAGCTCTTATCATGTTGTTTTATATATTGTTCGATTTTGTTTTGTATAATGCTTCTATTAGCAAGATACTGTCTTTGCTTCTAATAATTCTTTAGCACCTTTGTACTCTACACCGTGAGCTTCTGCAACTGCTTCGAATGTTACATAGCCATCTAATGTGTTAATACCTTTTAGTAATGCAGAGTTACCTAGGCAAGCTTCTTTGTAGCCTTTGTTAGCAATTTGTACTGCATATGGTACTGTTACGTTTGTTAATGCAAGAGTTGATGTACGTGGAACCGCACCTGGCATGTTTGCAACTGCATAATGAACAACGCCGTGTTTTTCGTAAGTTGGGTTATCATGAGTTGTAATACGGTCAGTTGTTTCGAAAATACCACCTTGGTCAATCGCGATATCTACAACAACAGAACCTGGTTCCATTGATTTAATCATTTCTTCTGTTACAAGTTTTGGAGCTTTTGCACCTGGGATTAATACTGCACCGATTACAAGATCAGACTCTTTAACAGCTTCTGCAATATTGTAAGGATTAGACATTAAAGTTTTTACTTGGTTTCCGAAAATGTCATCTAATTGACGAAGACGTTCTGCGCTTAAGTCGATGATTGTTACATCCGCACCTAGTCCAACTGCAATTTTAGCAGCATTTGTACCAGCTTGTCCACCACCGATGATTGTTACTTTACCACGTTTAACCCCTGGAACACCTGCAAGTAAGATACCTTTACCGCCTTTGTTTTTCTCAAGGAATTGTGCACCAATTTGTGCAGCCATACGACCAGCTACTTCACTCATAGGTGCAAGTAATGGTAATGAACGGTTTTCTAATTGTACTGTTTCATATGCGATAGAAACAACTTTTTTCTCGATTAAAGCTTTTGTTAATTCTGGCTCTGGAGCTAAGTGTAAGTATGTGAACAAGATTAAGCCTTCACTGAAGTGTTTGTATTCGCTTTCAATTGGTTCCTTAACTTTCATAACCATTTCCATGTTCCAAGCTTCTTCAGCTGTATCAACAATTTTTGCTCCCGCTTCAACATACTGAGCGTCTGTGAAACCAGATCCTAAACCTGCACCCTTTTGAATGAATACTTCGTGATTGTTACGAATTAAATGTACAACACCTGCTGGTGTCATTGCCACACGGTTTTCGTTATTTTTAATTTCTGCTGGTACCCCAATACGCATAATGAAATGCCCCCTTATAATTAACAGAAAAAAGAGATTCTTTTTTCTTTTTGTAATAATTAATAACTTATGTCCTTATTCTAGCATAACTTAAAAGTTATGAAAACGCTAACATACCATTTTCCTAAAGTTTTTATATTTAGAATAGTGTAAATATATAAAACATTGATTCTATTAGGGGTTTTGTGTCATTCCATTATCTTTCACTCTATTTTTATTATACTATTTCAAAATAAACAGCAATCATTTATTATTTGACAATAATGTAACAATGTAAGAAACCTAAGCGATAACGTATACATATACAGTTATTACTTTACTCAATACTTTAGAGATATATTCTTTTCACAAAAAAACAGCTGCTAGCATTTAGCTAGCAGCTGGGTAACTTATAAATAACTTAGAAAATAAATCATCTGTCGTTTCAGTAATTTTATCAAACAGATCACTTTCTTCCGCTTCTTGCTCTTTTAACATCTTAATTGTTTCACGTGCATCTTCAGGATAATCGGTTATGATACCATCTACGTTTAACTTATAATATGCCTTTAAATTTTCCATATCATTTACTGTCCATACGTAAATTGGTTTGTTTAACTTCCTTGCTTCTTTTACTAATTTCTTATTTAACATATATTCTTCTGCTACGTAAAAGTCAGCCTTCACATTCTTTAAGTTAGCTCTACTTGCATACAATATATACCCTACTTTTATATCTGGATTTGCACGTTTAAACTCTTTAATAAGTGGATAGTGTAACGTTTGAATTACACATTGCTTCTCAAATTCATTATCTTTAATCGTTTTTAAGACTTTGTTTACAAAATCTTTTTCGCCCCCATGAAGCTTCACTTCTATATTAAGTTTGATTTTGCCATTTGCTAGCTTAATGATTTCATCAAGTGTACTTATTTGTCCTGAAAGTCCATCTTGACTAAGGGTAAGCTGCCTTAACTCAGCCATCGTTAAATCTGACACATGCACATTGGCATTGGCAAGACGCTTCAGCTTCAAATCATGTATAACCGCTAGTTCACCGTCTTTCGTTTGTAATACATCTATTTCAGCGTAGTCTGCTTTTGCATCAATAGCACCTTGCACAGCTTCTTTCGTATTTTCTACGCCTTTTGATATATACCCGCGGTGCGCCATAATAATTGGTTCTTTATACGAATTTGAAATAAACGTTACAATGAAGGCAACAACCATTCCAGCAGTAATAATCCCCACAATATATACGCCAATAAATTTCCAACGATGTTTTTGGAAGAAACATTTATCTGCTTTCGTTTTCGAATAATCTAATCCTTCTTCTAATAAAACATCTTCAACCGGTACCTTTTGTAAGTATAATCGCGTAATCGCCATAATATAAAATGGCGTCACGATAAAACTAAATAAATACAATGTACTCGTTAAAAATACAGAAATCGTTGATTCTGCTAATAATGCAAATGTTCCTTTCGGATTTGTAAATTCATAAACACCCCATAGGCACAATAAATATATTCCCAAAAATACGACATATACAATTCCAATTGAAATAAAAAATCCTACTAAAAAGAGCAGTACTTTAAAAAAGCTTTCCTTTACTAAAGTTGCACTTTTACGTGCTGCCACGCGAAATGATTTTTGCTCTAAAACAACAATAGGTAGAACGAAAATCCATCGAAGATTTATATACGCGACTACAGCAAAGAACGTGTAATAACCAACTTGTCCCATCGTTGTCTTAAACAGTTCTCCTGTAATGAAGTTAGGAATTTGAATTTGCGGGATTAATGCCGTTTCATATCCCATATTTAAAAGAGGCAACAATACGACAGCATATAAAATAAATCCTGGTAAGCAATATGTGAAAAGAGTAGGTAAATACGTTACCGTTTTATATAAAATCGGACGTAATTTCACCTTCTGTCTTTTATGAGCGAAATACGAAATAATAATAAGCACCGCAAATTCTGTAAAGATAAGAAACAGTGCTAACAATGACAAAATTACGATTGCTAAGATGCCATAAGGCGTCTTTAAAAACGCTAATAATTCATCATTTGTCGCATTTGCATAACCACCAAAATACAATAATTTATTAAAAATGATTCCAAATAGTGGAACAAACACAATCGCTGCTAATAATTTATAAGCAAGTTGAAAAGTTAATACATTCCAAAAAGCAAATTTAACTGTTTGAAAGGAATGTCTCATTACTCCTGGTATAGATAGTTTTTTACGGTGTTGCATATACTCCTCCAAATTCTAAAACGGTATTTGAGATGGATTCCATATTTCCAGTTCTAATCCATCTTTTTAATAATAATATATTCCGCTTAACAAGAACACTCTTATACATATAATGAAAAAAGTGATGGCTACTTCCCATCACTTTTTCATTTATTCTATTTTTTCTCTAGCCCTTGTCCAAATGCTTTCAAGAAGCTAAAACCGAATGTAATAGCTCTATTGATATCTGGATCTTTTAATACTTTAAAGAAATCCATCACTTTTGTTTTTTTACCACAATTTAATTCATCTGTTGCAAATTGCAATCCTGTAACTAAACTTGACGTAATTTGCTTCGTTATTTCTGGGTCAACTGAAGATAACGCTTCTCCTGCCCCCATCATATTATTTAACGCATTTTTAACGGGTTCACGATTTAATTGCTCCACAGCGATTTTTGAAACATCTTCCTTCGCAGCAAGTAAACTAATTGCCGCATCTAATATACCAGCCTTCTGCAACTGTGCTAAAAGCTGCATCGTTTCTTCTACTGCTTCACGATTATTAGATAGCTCATTTAGAAGTTCATCTGCTACTTGCTGTTTCTGTTCTTCCTCTGTTACAACTTTCTTTTTAATTACAGTAATTTCTTTCGCCACTATCTCCGCCCCCTAGTCCACAAGTGATACGTATTGTTTTCTTTGCCATTTTTGCTCGATTTCAACACCGTTTTGCGGATTACGCTTTTTATCTCTCGGGTTTGAAGATGGTAACGGACGATTCCCTTTTTCACGTAGTACACGCATCTTTACCATCGTTTGTTTGTACGCTGGTGTACATGTATAAAGATCTGTCGCCGTTCCAGTTAAAATATTGATTGCCTCTTCATTTACCGTTGCATGCATCGGTAAATATAGCTCTTTCCCCGTTACACGATCTGTAACAAGTGCCTGTACTTTAATTTTCCCAAATGGTGATGCTAATTCTACAAGACCACCATCTTTCACATTGCGCTCTAGGGCAAGTTCAGGCGAGATTTCAACGAACACTTCAGATACTTTAGATAAAATACCAGCCGATTTATTCGTCATATTCCCTTCATGGAAATGTTCTAACATACGACCATTATTTAAAAGTAAATCATACTCATCTGGTGCTACAACTGGTGGTACCCATTCATCTAATGATAGACGAGCTAGTTTATCCGGGAAGTTAAATCCGTCCACATATAATAGCGGTGTATCACTGCCATCATGGCTACCCCAACATAAACTATTCCATCCTTCTAAACGATCGTATGTTGCCTGAGAATATAAAGGTGCAAGCGATGCGATTTCATCCATGATTTCACTTGGACTTTCATAATTCCAGTCCCCGCCAAGTGCACGAGCTACTTTTTGTAAAATCCACCAGTCTGGCTTTGAATCACCAAGCGGCTTCAATACTTCATATAATCTTTGAATACGGCGCTCTGTATTCGTAAATGTTCCCTCTTTTTCTAAGCTTGGTGCTGCCGGTAAAATAACATCAGCAAAACGAGCTGTTTTCGATAAGAACATATCTTGAACAACAAGGAAATCTAAATTCGCTAAAATATGTTGTACATGGTTGGCATTCGAATCTACTAAAGCCATTTCTTCACCCATAACATACATACCACGCAGTTTCCCTTCATCTGCCGCCAGTAACATTGCAATATTATTTAAGCCTGGTGCTTTCGGAATTGTAGTACCGTATGCTTTTTCAAATTTCGCACGGAGCGCATCATCTGAAACTGCTTGGTAACCTGGAAGCCAGTTTGGTAATGTTGCCATATCACAAGCGCCTTGTACGTTATTATGTCCGCGTAATGGATATGCTCCTGCACCAGGACGACGATAGTTACCCGTAACAAGCAATAGATTTGAAATTGCTGCTGAAGTTGTACTTCCTCCAGTATTTTGAGTTACACCCATTCCCCAAAGTACACAAGTACCATCTGCTTCATATACCATACGAGCCATTTCTTTCAGATTTTCTTTCGAAATCCCCGTAATTTCTTCTGTATAATCAAGCGTATACTTTTCTACCATTTTGCTATATTCATCAAAATTCTTCACATTTTCAGCTATGAACTTTTTATCGTGCCAATCTTGATCAATAATATATTTCGTAATACCAGCGAGCCATACGTAATCAGTTCCTTGGCGCGGATGAATGAATAAATCCGCACGCTCTGCCATTTCATGTTTACGAAGGTCTGCCACAATTAATTTTTGGTCATGTAATTTATGAGCACGTTTTACACGCGTTGCAAGTACAGGATGTCCTTCTGTTGGATTTGCTCCAACGATAATGACAAGGCCTGCTTCCGCAATATCTTTCACTGTTCCAGCGTCCCCGCCCATACCGACAGTTTTAAATAAACCGTCTGTTGCTGGAGATTGACAATAACGGGAACAGTTGTCTACATTATTCGTTCCATATATTTGACGGGCTAGTTTTTGCATAAGATAATTTTCTTCATTCGTTACTTTCGAAGAAGAAATAAACCCAAATGCATCACTTCCATATTCTGATTTAATATGCTGCATATTGGATGCAACAACTTCCAGAGCCTCTTCCCATGAAGCTTCAACAAACATATCTCCTTGGCGAATTAATGGCTTTGTAATACGATCTTCACTGTTTACAAAATCCCATCCAAATTTGCCTTTTACACATGTGGAAATACCGTTAACCGGCGCATCTGAAACAGGCTGCACTTTCAAAATGTGGCGGTCTTTCGTCCATACTTCAAATGAACAACCTACACCACAAAATGTACAAACTGTTTTTGTTTTATTCACTTTCGTCTTACGCATCGCAGCCTCTACTTCTGAAACTGCTAAAATACTACTATATCCCGGCTCTACATCCTTTACAAAATCAATCATCGGATCTAACACATCCGGTTTCAATCCTGTCATGAATCCAGCTTCACCCAGCATTGTTTTTTCCATTAACGCATTACATGGACATACTGTTACACACTGCCCACAACTTACACAAGATGAGTCATTTATACTTACACCATTGTCCCATATAACACGTGGACGGTCTAAGCTCCAATCAATTGATATAGTTTCATTCACTTGTAAGTTTTGACATACTTCTACACACTGCCCACAAGCAATACATTGATTTGGATCATATCGATAAAATGGATGTGACATATCCACTTCACACGCACTTACTTTTGGCTCATACGGATATTTCTGTTCCTCAATTCCCATCATATGTACTGTATTATGGACTTTACAGTTACCATTATTGTTATCACAAACGGTACAATACAATAGATGATTCTCTAATATTCGATCCATTGCCTCAGTCTGTGCCTCTTTTGCACGCTGGGACTGTCTTTCGATATGCATACCGTTCTCTAATTTCGTTGAACAAGCACGCAATAACTTTCCATTTACTTCTACAATACACGTATCACAAGTTTGAATTGGATCTACTTCTGGTACATGACAAATTTGAGGATGTTCCAAATTACTCTCGTTAAATAATTGTAGTATCGTCTTTTCACCTGATGCAGAAAATTCTTTACCATCGACGGTTACACGGACTGTCTGTTCTGCCATAGTTTCCCCTCTCCTTACAACCAACTGTACAACACAATTATGAATCCGTTTTCAAAATCGCATTACTGTACATATTTTTGAAACGCTCTACCCAAATACTTTCTTATGAAGTCGATTCTAGATGTTATAAGGTATAACTACGAAAGCTTGAAAATATCACTATTCTACAGTTCTATTATATCGTACATATACAATAATAACCAAAATAATCTGTGATCTTCTTGTTAATAGGTGTTTTTATTTTTTCCATTGTTTTATGATAAATGTGGGAGAGAAATACATATAAAAGGGGAATTAAATATGGGGCCTACGCAAGAGACTTATACAATTGTACGTTATCAATCTGGTACATTTTCAAAACAACTTGATGAGATTGTCACAGAATCTCCTATTACTATTAAATTGAATGGTGAAGAATATGTAACAGTCGTATGCACACCAAATTATATTGAAGATATGGTAATTGGTTTTTTAATTTCTGAGGGGATTATTTCTTCCTATAAAGATGTTGAAGAACTATGGGTTCAAAAAGATAACGGAATTGTCCATGTAAAATCATCAAAAGTGAATCCGCTCTATCAAACTTTATATAATAAACGATACATCACTTCTTGCTGCGGAAAAGGTAGACAAGGTTTTATTTTCGTAAACGACGCAGCAAAAGCAAAAGACTTACATGATATACATGTAAAAATTACTCCTGAAGAATGCTTTCATTTAATGAATACCTTGCAACAATCTTCTACTACATTTCGCCAAACTGGCGGTGTTCACAATACCGCGCTATGTGATCGAAACAATATCCTCCTATCAAGAATGGATATTGGAAGACATAATGCATTAGATAAAATATATGGTCATTGTTTGCGTAACGATATATCCATTAAAGGAAAAATCATCGCATTTAGCGGACGTATTTCATCCGAAATTTTACTCAAAGTTTCAAAAATCGGATGTGAAATTGTTCTATCTAAATCCGCTCCAACAAAACTGGCATTGCAACTTGCCCATGATTTAGGCATTACAGTCGTAGGGTTTATTAGAAATGAATCTTGTAATATTTACACACATCCAAAACGAATTGATGGCTATCAATCCAATGTTTAAAAAATAAATCCTCAATCGAGGATTTATTTTAGTTATAAAAATGTAACATATTAAACACTTGAATAGTTAACAAAGTTAATATATAATTTCATTACATAATTAAAACAAAACATTGTAGCATATATCTTTTCATTCTTTTACAAATTAAAAGAGAATACTAACAAAACATATACTCAATCTTATAAAAGTAATGGATTTATTTGAAATCCACCAGGGAGGTTACAACTATGGAAATTCGCTTATTAACAACAGAGGACGCAGAAATATATTTAAAAGTTTGTATGGAAGGTTTAACGAAAAATCCGGAAGCTTTTAGCTCTTCTTATGAAGATGTTTTGAAACATGAGGATCCTGTAGCTGCTATGGCTAAACGATTAAGCAATCCGGATAAGTATACTCTAGGTGTCTTCAAAGATAATGATTTAATTGGTATCGCTACTTTAGAAACAAAACCATTTATTAAACAAGAACATAAAGCAAAAATTGGCTCCGTTTTTGTTTCTCCAAAAGCACGTGGTCTCGGAGCAGGACGAGCTCTCATTAAAGCCATTATTGAAAACGCCGATAAATTACATGTAGAACAACTTATGCTCGATGTTGTAGTTGGTAACGCTGGTGCCAAAAAATTATATGAATCATTAGGTTTCCAAACTTACGGCGTACAAGAACGTTCATTAAAACATAACGGTCAATATTGGGACGAGGAACATATGGTTCTGTTCTTAAATGATTAATACTTCAATATAAAGTGAAACTTTACTCAGTGGGAGATTTTTCCATCCCCCACTGAGTATTAGCTGAACCAATCGGGCTTTTACGGGGTAGTTTTCCAAAAACATCTTTCTTAATAAGAAAGATGTTTTTTTGCATTACAACAATGTAATCTTCATGTCACCTTTATCGATCGTACCAATCCTTACCATTCATTATACTAAAAATATAAAGTGAAACTTTAATTAGTAAAGCACCAATCACAAAATGAACGTATAGCATTCAATTGATATGTAGAGGAGAATGTGACATGAAACAAAACAAACGAGCTGTTCTTTTAATATTTACTACAGCAATTGTAACTTCTGGTTTAGCAATTTTACCTTGGTTTATCATATAGGAATACTCCCCTAATAATGAAAAAAGCTGATTGCTTCTTAAGAAGCAATCAGCTTTTTTATTTTATAAAATCCCTAAAATTTTATTTACGCAACTTATAATAATAACCATAGATACGGCAACACACATGACAACCGTATTACGATCTTGCTTTTCTTTTTTTGAAATTTCTTCTTTTGGATTCATGTGTATGATCTCCTTTTAAAAAAAGTGTGAGATAGGAAATTTTTCTTATCCGATGCGAGGTGAATACGAAAACCCTCTCTATCTCACATACACAATAGAATGGAATTGTCATTTTATAAATAAAATGACATGACGTTATGTCGCAACATAGGGTATTTTGTGTCGCTACGTTTTCTATTATAAAAAATAGTTGTGCAAAACTAGTGCATTTTTTATGTCAATTACTCTGAGCGAAAAAATCAGCCCTCCATTCAATCACATAAAAAGAGTTTTTATCCTTTTCGGCAAGAAGACTCCATCTGATTTGTGTTACGGGTGAAACCCAACAATTCAGGTGGAGATGAATTGCCGTCAGTCAATAAGGCTGAACTTTTTTGTTTCTTTTTGTCTTACGATACAATCTACTCTTAGATAAGGAGGGTATAGATCGTAAAACAACGAAATTGAATAATGATAATCATTCGGTTACTTGAGCCAAAAGGAATTACGATGAAGACTATATTCACATTTTGTTCCGTTTCATTTCAAATATTATCTTAGGGAAGAAATAATTTTAATGAACTCTCTGAGAAAGGTGGTGAAAACAATGGTTAAAAAGAAAGCAGTGAAAGTATTACGCAAACAAAAGAAAAGAGAAAACATGCAACGATTCACGCAGAAACAAAATATCGGACGAGCTAGTCTGACTGCAAAAGAATTCCGCTTACTGCAACGCATGTCACATAGTTCAAAAGCATTGCGAAATGTTGGATTGTACACGATGAAACAAAGTTATTTGAACCATAATAAAATGGCTACTGTAAAAGAAGTAGATACCGCCATGCAAGCCGATATGAACTACTGGGGCGTGCAATCAAACTCTGTGCAGGCTATTCGTAGAGCCTTATATGCAGAAGTGAAGAGCTTTTTTAAGGCATTGGAAACGTGGAAGAAAAATCCTGAAGCATTCACAGGGCGTCCTAATTTTCCGAATTATTCTCATTCAACTGACAAACGAATCATTGAAATCTATCAAGTGCCAAAAGTGGATGATAACGGGTATTGGCTGATTCCGATGAGTGTTGCATTCAGAAAAAAATTCGGTTCCATTAAAATACGTATGCCGAAAAACTTAAGACATAAAAAAATCTCCTACATTGAGCTTGTACCGAAGCAAAAAGGTCGGTTCTTTGAGGTGCATTACACATATGAGATGCACGTTTCTCAAATGAAGAAAACATCCACGACTACGAATAACGCTTTGAGTTGCGATTTAGGTGTAGACAGATTAGTAAGTTGCGTAACCAATACAGGTGATACATTTTTAATTGATGGTAAAAAACTAAAAGCCATTAACCAATACTTCAATAAAATGATACGTAGTCTGCAACAGAAAAATGTTGAAAACGGAATTTCAAAACGAGTTGTAACGAACAAAATGGCTGCACTTTGGCATAAACGGGAAAGGCAAATAAATGGTTACATTTCACAAACTGTAGGCTTGTTGTTTAAAAAAGTGAAAGAATGTAGTGTAGATACGGTTGTAGTAGGTTATAACGCTGGTTGGAAACAAAAATCAGATATGGGAAAAAAGAATAATCAACAATTTGTTCAAATCCCGTTTCATAAACTGATTGCGGCAATTGAGAATAAATGTATAAAAGAAGGCATCCGGTTTTTCAAACAAGAAGAAAGCTATACTTCAAAAGCTAGTTTTCTTGATAAAGATCCGGTTCCAGTTTGGACTAAGGATGATAGGACACACTATCACTTTAGTGGCAAACGAATGACTCGTGGTCTGTACCAAAGTAAAGCAGGAACATGTATCCACGCTGATATTAATGGTGCGCTGAATACATTGCATAAATCAAAAGTGGTAGTATTGAAAGAGAATCTTAAAGTGAAAACGCCGATTCTATTAGAAGTGCAAAAACGTAAGGCTGTTGCTTCGCGCATAGCTTAGTGGGTGCGTCAACCATCCATATGTACTCGACTTGTCGGGGCTTGTAGCACACGCCAGATTCATCTGAGTGGTGGCTTCTTCCACAAGGGAGAATTGCTCTTTTTCGAAAGGGTGGTGCAAGTGGGAAAACAATCATTCGTTGCCAGTACCAACCAAAAACATACTTGGGGTGTTACCATAAGGTGGCATGAATGCTAGAGCGTCAAACGAAAAGACCTAGCGTTCAAACTCAAGCCCCCACTGAAACGATTCATTTCAGTGAGGGTAGTTGACTATTTTCATGTAAACTATACAAGTAGAATGAACAGTTTGGGGTGCACAAGATTATGGTAAAAATTTTATTAGTAGACGATGAAGAACGTATGTTACGATTATTAGATCTGTTCTTAAGCCCTCGCGGCTATTTTTGTATGAAAGCTACCTCTGGCCTTGAAGCACTAAAATTAATCGAACAAAAAGAATTCGATATTATTTTATTAGATGTTATGATGCCAAGTATGGATGGATGGGATACTTGCTATCAAATTCGTCAAATTTCCAACGTTCCTATCATTATGTTAACAGCTCGCAACCAAAACTACGATATGGTGAAAGGCCTCACGATGGGCGCAGATGATTATATTACAAAACCATTTGATGAGCATGTATTAGTCGCACGAATCGAGGCTATATTACGCCGTACAAAGAAAGATGGCTTTGTTAGTTTCAATGGTATTGAGTGGGATAAAACGAAACATACTGTCACAGTTTATGATGAAAAAATCTCATTAACTCCTATCGAATTTTCGTTACTCGGACTATTTTTGCAAAATACAAACCGTGCTTATAGCCGAGATGATTTAATCGAAAAAATTTGGGGCTATGAAACAGATATCGAATATAGAACAATTGATTCACACATTCGTAATATCCGTGATAAACTACGCAAAAAAGGATTTCCAATTGAAGATTACCTAGAAACGGTCTATAAAGTCGGATATAAATGGAAAAGTGAATAATTACTTCGGTCAGTGGGAAATCGTATACCACTGACTCTTTATTATGAATAAGGTATGGTGAAAAAATGAGTAAACTTTCCCTTAAAATTGGGACATACTTTTTAATATTAGCTTTATGTATTGAAACAATTGCTTTCGTATCTTTTTATAAAAGCCTTTCAAAAATGCGTATTGTAGAGGAAACAGATGCTCTTTTAGAGAAAGGTAATCGCTATAGTAAAAAAATTAAAAGCCGCGAGAGACGGGATGAATATTATAAAGAAATGAAACACGCTGAACATAATAAAAATCCTAAACGTCCTGTGTATCCTGAGTTCGATATTACGAATGAGGCTGCACACTTAGTTGAATCGGAATCAATTTCTAACTCCGATATAGCTATCATTATTACTGACCATAACGGCAAAATTATTTCCACCTCAGAACCCGTAACAAAAGATATGCAAAAACAACTTACTTGTAAAACAGAAACTGTCCCAGACGGCGGATTGGTCGTTGAAAGAAACTGGAAAAAATCAAAGTTCATCACAACAGTAAGCCCACTTAACACAACAAAGTTTCAAGGAAAGCTATATATGCTATTAAAAACATCTTTCCTAGAAAATATGTTACTTAAACTCATGAACCAATTTCTTATCATTAGCGTTTTAACAATTATTTTAACAACAATTTCTGTCTTTGTTTTTTCACGCGTTATTACAGAACCACTTGTAAAAATGAAGAGAGCGACAGAAAAAATGTCAAAATTAAATAAACCAATTCAATTAGGTATTAAACGGAATGATGAACTCGGAAGTTTAGCAAAAACAATTGAAGATTTATCGAGTGAACTTACGTATATGAAAAAAGAGCGCAATGAATTTCTCGCTAGTGTCGCTCATGAACTATTAACTCCATTGACCTATATGAAGGGTTATGCAAAGGTAGCAAAGAGAGACTCTTTAACAAAAGAGGAGCGAGAAGAATACTTACAAATCATTGAGGATGAAACGGATAGTGTAACCGATCTCGTCCAAGATTTATTTATGCTTGTACAATTAGAACAACACCAATTTGTTATAAAAAAACAAAAAGTGCTTCTTCAGCCATTTTTAGAACGAATGGTTGAAAAAACAAAAACAACATTAACGAATAAGCAAATGCAACTTCATGTATATTGCAAAGATGATTTAGAAGTTTGTATAGACGAAAGACGTATGGAACAAGTTATGTTAAATTTATTACACAACGCTTATCAACATTCGCCAGAAAACACATCTATTACGATACGTGTACTCATGGAAACAGATTCTTTTACAATAAGTGTACAAGATGAAGGTGAAGGTATTCCTGAAGAAGATATCCCGCATATTTTTGACCGCTTTTATCGTGTCGATAAATCTAGAACACGAGCTACAGGCGGAAAAGGTATCGGGCTAGCTGTTGCAAAGGAAATTGTAGAATTGCATAACGGTTCTATTCTAGTAACAAGCCAATTAGGAGCGGGAACAAACTTTATAATCGAGCTACCTTTTGAATAATATGCGTGTGAAAACACCAGTAGTAGTAAACACTACTGGTGTTATTTTGTTCATAAAAACAGCTCATATAAGCTAAGCTTTTGAAATTATTCTTATTTCAATATAAAATAAAGGTACATTTGCAAAGATTTGGAGGGTGATATAATTGGATATCCATGTATTAACAAAAGACGAAGCAGAAATTTACTTAGAACTTCGCGTAGAAGGATTAAAGCAAAACCCTGAAGCATTCAGCTCTTCTTATGAAGATATTATTAATAAAGAGTGTGCGATTGAATATAAAGCACAAAAATTAGCACAAGATGAAAACTATACGCTAGGTGCATTTAAAGATGGAAAATTAATCGGGGTTGCAACACTGGAAACGAAACCATATGTAAAACAAGAACATAAAGCTAAAATCGGTTCTGTATATGTATCTCCAAAAGCACGTGGACTTGGAGCAGGAAAAGCACTTATTAAAGAATGTCTTGAGCTTGCTAAATCTTTAGAAGTAGAACAAGTTATGCTTGATGTTGTTGTTGGCAACGATGGAGCGAAAAAACTTTATGAATCATTAGGTTTTAAAACATTCGGTGTACAAGAACGTTCATTAAAATATAACGGACAATATTGGGACGAAGAGCATATGGTCTTATTCTTAGATGAAAATAAATAATAAAAAACATCCTCATGTTTGGAGGATGTTTTTTACTTTCTGGTAAACCATGCCGTGTGTAATAATTGAATCGCTTTCGCAATTTCTTCCTCTGATAATATCGCAAACCCAAGTAAAACTACACTCTCAGGCGCCGTACCGTCTTTATAGTACGTAGACACAGGATATATTTTGATACTATGTTTCGCAGCTTCTTGAATTAATTCTTCTTCCCGCATTCCGTTATGCACTTTTAATAAAATGTGTAATCCCGAATCTTCTCCTATCACTTCAACACGATTAGAGAAATACTTCTCTATTTCAAAAACAAGTCGATCTCTCTTCTTTCGGTAGACGACACGCATTTTATGAATATGTTTTTCCCAATAGCCTTCATTTAAAAATCTTCTAATCACTTCTTGGTCCATTCTTGAAACACTTTGTGTATAAAATAAATATTGCTGTTGATACTTTTTAATTAATTTCTTCGGCAACACCATATAGCTCATCCGTAGCGATGGCAATAATGCTTTAGATAGCGTCCCCATATAAATAACTTTCCCCTCTGTATCTAACCCTTGTAGCGCCGGTATAGGCTTTCCAGAATAGCGAAATTCACTATCATAATCATCTTCAATCATATACCTGCCCTCTTCTTTCTTTGCCCATTGTAAGAGCTGCATCCTTCTCGTAATAGGCATAATCATTCCATATGGAAACTGATGGGAAGGTGTAACAAATACAACATTCGCATTGCTATTTTCTAAATCTGCAATACAAATTCCATCTCTATCTAAAGATAACATTTGGACTCTTGCTTCTCCCTGTTCAAAAACAACCATCTTCCTATGATACCCTGGGTTTTCAACTGCATAATTGCTTCCCTTTAACAATTGAAACAATAGTTTCACTAATATTTGTGTTCCCGCTCCTAATACAATTTGACTAGCTGAACAACGCACACCTCTAGATTCATACAAATAATTCGTAATCTCTTCTCTTAAGCTCGCTTCCCCTTGAGGGTGTCCTAGAAAGAGAAGTTCGTTATTATGCGGCTGCCATACTTCATTTACAATTTTCCGATACATATTGAATGGAAAAGCATTTGTATCAATTCCTGTTTGTGTAAAGTCAAATTTATAACTCTTCTCCTGAAACGGTACTTCTTCTATTCTCTCTCCGCAATCCTCTACATGAACCATTTGCTCAATCTTGCATACAAAATAACCTTTTCTCGATATCGACTCAATATAACCTTCTGCAAGTAATTGTTCGTACGCTGCCTCTACTGTATTTTTACTTACTTGTAAATGTATCGCTAACTTTCGCTTAGCTGGTAATTTCGTAAAAGGTACAATCGATCCATCTTTAATTTCTTTTTTTATATACTCATACAATTGCACATATAATGCCTTTTTACTATTCACATTTAAATTAGGCGTTAATTCTAACATAATATCTGACCCCTTAATAAAACTAAAATCTGATACTTTTTACAGTACCAGAAGTTATATATAATTCCTTTTATCATGTCACACATAAAAAATCAAATACCGGAGAGGAGAAACATGATAATGAACAATGGTAGACGTATCGGACTTATTATGATTATTACAGGGGCTACATTATGGGGATTATCTGGTCCAATGATTCAGTGGCTATTTCAGCATACTAATGTATCCTCAATTGATTTTTTAACAATTCGCTTGTTGCTTGCAGGAATATTTATTTTGTCTTTCTTACTTACAAAGAAACAAAACATATTTCAAATTTGGAAACACCCTAGATATTCTATACAACTTATTATTTTCTCTATTCTCGGCATGCTCGGTGCACAATACGCCTTTATCGAAACGGTTCATATTAGTAACGCGGTCACAGCAACGCTATTTCAATTTCTAGGTCCTGTTCTTATTACCATGTATGTTGCATTTGAACAAAGAAAATTCCCTGCTTCTATGCAACTATTCGCAATTATAACTGCGCTAACAGGGACATACTTCATTATTACAAATGGCTCAATTGAAAATGTTGTTTTATCTAAAGAAGCTATTATTTTTGGACTATTAACAGCAATCGGATTTGCATTTTATACCCTCCATCCAGCTTCGCTTATTAAAGCATGCGGAACAACCATAGTAATTGGCTGGGGGATGTTAATCGGCGGCATCGCCCTGCTTATTTGTAATAGTTCGTTTGGATGGACTCAGCTTTCACAAACCTTTACACCAAAAACTTTTTCTATGCTTATTCTTATCATTATAAGCGGTACTCTTTCTTTCCTTCTTTATATCGGTAGTCTGAAATATTTAGCCGCAACAGAAACAAGCATTTTATCTAGCATTGAACCCCTTGTAGCTGCCATCGTTTCAATCACTTGGCTAAATGAATCTTTTGGAACATATCAATTATTAGGCGGCGTATGTATCGTTCTGTCCGTTATTTTTTTGACGATGCCTCAAAAAGAAACCGAACCAACCTATACAACGGAACAAATATAAGGTGAAACTTTAATCAGTGTGGGTTTGTTCATCCCCCCCACAGATTATTAACCTACACCAATCGGGCTTTTACGGGATAAAAAATGTCAAAAGAGGTCGTACAAAACTTACGACCTCTTTTTATAATTTAAAGGAATTGTCCCGCCTTCTAGCAAATACAATTACACTAACAATAAAAACTAGGAGTGTGGCACCATGAAAAAAATCGGAACTATGCTACTTCTCTCCTTCCTCATCACTGGATGCACACAAGCACAACCTGATTCAAAAGTACCTAAAACAGAAGCTGTCACAACATCATCCACTCAAGTGAACGCACCTTCCTTCTTTCACCTTAGTGTTTTAAAAGATGTAAATTGGGAAGAAGCACCCTCATTCATAGACGGAAAAATACCTTTAAAAGGCATCGAAAAAAAAATCGCAATGGCTGATAGTCCTATTATCGCAAATGAACAAAATGAAATAATGTGGTACTTTCTAGATTCTGAAATACCAACTGGAAAATTGTCTATTATTGCGCTAAAACAAGGATCTGTAACTCCAACACCAGTACTCTTTCAAAAAGAAACTTCCAAACAAACTTGGACTACTTCAAATACAATCGATTCTACTACAAGCGAACTCCCTCTCGCTATGTCACTACCTTCATCTGGATTATGGTTATTAAATATATATGTGAATGAAAAATATTATGATCAGTTTGTAATCACCGCTGAGTAAAGTGACAAAAATAAACCACTTTCTTACAACAATGTAATTTCTACGTCATGTACTTCGATAGTTGAATTATCTCTCTTCTCTTATACTTAAAGTAAGAAATGAAACGAGGAGAGATGAGAGATGAAAAAAATGATAGAAGTGATCGTAGCAGTAACTGAGGTTTTAGTAAATGGTAAACAAGTTGCAATGGAATTAAATAAATAGTGAAGAAACATAAATAATTCTACACTTCTTCATTATTTTGATTTCTTATCTCAAAAAAGCAGTGCCTTTTTAGGCACTGCTTTTAGCTATTAATAACTTGTTATTTTCGTAATTTGCGCCACGCCTGAATCAATAGCTGCTTTCGCTACTGCTTCTGCAACACTTGGAACAACTCTTTTATCTAATGGATTCGGGATTACATAATTCGCATTACGTTCTTCGTCCGTAATGATGTTAGCGATCCCATATGCTGCCGCTAATTTCATCTCTTCTGTAATATCAGTCGCGCGCACATCTAACGCACCGCGGAATATTCCGGGAAACGCCAATACATTATTTACTTGATTCGCATAATCCGAGCGCCCAGTTCCTACTACAGCTGCCCCAGCCTCTAATGCATCCTCAGGGAAGATTTCTGGAATTGGATTCGCCATTGCAAACACAATTGCTTTCTCATTCATCGTCTGTACAAGTTCTTTCGTTAATACGTTAGGAGCAGATACGCCAATAAAAATATCAGCTTGGTGAATCGCTTCTTTTAACGTTCCACGCACATGTTCACGATTTGTCTTTTTTGAAACTTCAATTTGCGCTTCGTTCATCCATGTTTCACCTTCACAAACAATACCTTCTAAGCTAACTAATGTAATGTACTTTGCACCAGCCTTTAATAATAATTTTCCAATTGCAATTCCTGCCGAACCCGCACCGTTAATAACGATTTTTACATTATCCATTTGTTTGCTAACAACTTTTAATGCATTAATAACAGCTGCTAAAACGACAATAGCTGTTCCATGTTGATCATCATGGAATATAGGAATATTCGTTTCTTCTTTTAATCGCTTTTCAATTTCAAAACAACGTGGTGCTGCAATATCTTCTAAATTAATCCCTGCAAATGTAGGCTCTAAATTTTTTACAAGGGTAACGATTTCATCTACATCCGTTGTGCCTAAACATAATGGGAAAGCATCTACATTCGCAAACTTCTTAAACAAAATACTTTTTCCTTCCATAACAGGCATAGCCGCTTTTGGTCCAATGTTTCCTAAACCAAGTACCGCTGTTCCATCTGAGACAACCGCCACCATATTACCACGTGCTGTATAGTCATACACCGTTTCTTCATCTGCCGCAATTGCTTTACAAGACTCAGCTACACCTGGTGTATACGTCAGGCTTAAATCATCCGCTGAATTTACCTCCACTTTACTTGTAATTTCAATTTTCCCTACTAACTCTTTATGCAATAACAATGATCTTTCATTAATTTGATTTGCTAACATACTTATAATCTCCCCTTAATTTGACAAGCTAGCTATATGAATATAGCTAGCTTGTTTAATCATGAAAACATCTTTAATAATATTGTCGCTGTTACAACCATTGCTGCCCCACCTAAACGAGTAGAAATTTGCGCGAACGGCATTAATTCCATACGATTTGAAGCCGATAAAATAGCGACATCTCCAGTTCCACCTAAACCGCTATGACATCCAGTTACAATCGCTGATTCAACTGGATACATTTTCATCACTTTCCCTACAAGAAAACCTGATGCTACCATTGTAAGAACAACCGATGCACACACAACAACATATCCTACTGAAAGAACTGCTGCTACGTCTTTTAACGGAATATATAGCAATCCTAATCCAACCATTAAAGGCCAAGTTAAATTTTTTGAAATAAATTTATATAAATGGAATGCTCCTTGCTCCATTTTCGCTGGCATTAATTTAAAGTATTTCACAAGTGCTGCTGAGAAAATCATAATGATTGCCCCAGGAATACCGATGAACTTAGAAGCAAATCCTCCGAAGATGAAGAACGTGCACGCAATTAATAAACCTGCTCCCATTAATGAGAAG
The DNA here is from genome assembly GCF_022663475.1 of Bacillus cereus group sp. BfR-BA-01382. Classification (NCBI taxonomy): domain Bacteria; kingdom Bacillati; phylum Bacillota; class Bacilli; order Caryophanales; family Bacillaceae; genus Bacillus; species Bacillus cereus group sp. BfR-BA-01382. The sequence goes on along the minus strand of NZ_JAKUFQ010000065.1, from coordinate 6,663 downwards.
TCAATTGGCTTCTCTGTATTTTGTTCTTTTAATAATTCTGCTTGATTGTCTGTTTTCACTAATACACCGTTACCACTAAGCTCTGGTTTCTTCTCACCTAAACGCTTCATATACCCTGCACTCACGATTGCGAACATATTTCCAATAATAGCTGCTGGAATAAGCTGCGATACAAATGTTGCTGATGATTCATTTAAAATGTCACTATAAGCTAGCGACAATGGTAAAATTCCTTCCCCGATACCACCACTCACAATTGGTACGATGATAAAGAAGAATGTCTGCTTCATTTCAAATCCAAATAGTGAACCGACCAATAATCCTACTGCTACAGAAGCTAACGTCCCTACTACTAAAGGAATAAACATACGAACGAAACCTTGTACTAACACTTTACGGTTCATTCCTAAAATACTTCCGACTACTAAACAAGAAATATATAGATATAAAAAGTTCGATTTTTTCATTAACATTGTCGCAGCTTCCATTGAAGCTGGATTCATCCAGTTAAAAAATACAAGTAATGATGGAATAAATAACGAAAGTATTGCTGGACCGCCGATATTTTTTAAAATTGGAATTCTCATCCCAATATCGCCTAAGAAAATCCCCATGATCATAATAACTGCAAATCCACCAATCATATCTGCTGGCAATTTATTATATACAGATGCCCCATAAATAATAGCAGCCAATACTACATATAACGGTAAAGGTATAACACCGATTTTTACATTCATAATTTTAGAAGCGAAAGATTCTCTTTGTACTTCATTTCCTTCAGAAAATGATACCGCTTCCACATTCTTTTGAATTCCCATATGGCACCCCCTCGTTTTCTTAATAACAATATTAAAACGCTTTCAATAGTAAAAATAGTTTTTGTAAGTTTTGTAATTGATTTTGTAATTAAAAAAAGTATAAGCGACTTATACTAAGTCGCTTATACGTAAAACTCTATTTTCTTTTGATCAACACATCTTAATTTACTTACAGGTCTTCCCACATGTTGGTACATCATTTCGTTTTCTAACACCCCAATGTCAGTCAAAAACATTACATATTTTCGAATAGAAACTCTTGAAATTCCAACTAATTGTGCCATTTCATCTGTTGTAAACACTCTTCCATTCAGCGACTCGATCTTCTGCCAAATTAATTGCAACGTTTGCTTCGTTAACCCTTTCGGAAGCTCTTTAGTGACAGTAGGCTCTCTTTTTTCTTTTTGTAAAATTAACGAATCTAATTCCGATTGACTAATTTTTTGTTGTTCTTTCATGAAAGTAAATTTTTCTAGATATATAGTTAATGCCTCTTTAAATCGTTCAAATGTAAATGGTTTAATTAAATAATCTACAACTCCATATTGTAATGCTTTTTTAATACTCCCCATATCATGTACAGCTGAAATCATCATTATATCGATTTCTTTTTCTTGGTTCCGGATATACATTAAAAGCTCAAACCCAGTCTCTTCAGGCATAAAAATATCAAGTAATACTAAATCCACTCGTGATGTCTCTAATACTTCTATCGCCGACTTTACTGAGTTAACTGCTTGAACAAGTTCAAACCCTCCTACTTGCTCTAAATAGTGCGTATTTAACATTGCTACCATCGGGTCATCTTCTACAATTAAAACTTTAATCATATTTGCCTCTCATCCCTACCTTTAGGTATTTCAATTGTTATCGTTGTTCCCTTTCCTACTAATGAATGCATATGAATTTCCCCATTTATTCGCTGTATACTTTCTTTTACAAGATACAAACCATAACCCCGGTTATCTCCCTTTGTGGAATAACCTTTCGTAAATAATTCCTCTATTTCTTTTTCTTGTATACCTTTTCCCGTATCTTGTACTGTAATAGTTAATATATCCCCATGTTGTATCTCAATTTCAACTTGCTTCTTTTCACAATTCGTCACTGCTTCTAATGCATTATCAATTAAATTTCCGACAATCGTAATAAGTTCATGAGTAATACTTTCATCATCTATTTCCGGCATATAAGAATCTTCACTTATAATTAATTTTATATTTTTCTCTCTAGCATAGCTGAGCTTACCTAGTAAAAAACCAGCAAATACTGGACTTTTTATTCTTTTCATAACTCCACCAATTTCATATTGATGCTCTGATACCATACCGCTTATATACTTCTGTAATTCTTCATACTGTTTCATATGTGTAAGCCCTAATACGACATGCATCTTATTCATAAACTCATGAGATTGTGCCCGTAATGCTTCTGCATATAGTCTAATACCAGTTAGTTCCTCTGCTAGTTTTCTAATCTCTGTTTTATCACGAAATGTTGCAATTGCACCCACTATTTCTCCTTTTACATATAAAGGAACTCGATTCGTCACAATCGTAATTCCATAAATATTTTGTTCTTCGTTTAATTGTACTTCTCCCGTTTGCAATACTTCTTTTATACGTGAATTTGGCATATACAACTCAACATCTTTACCGATAAAATTTTCTTCAAGTCCACTTTTTTTAAATAGACGTTTTGCTTCATTATTAATTAACGTTACTCTAGCCTCTTTATCTACAGCAATGATCCCCTCCTTTACAGATTGTAGCATCGTATTTCTTTCTTCAAGAATTTTTGCTATCCTGTGCGGCTCAAGACCGAATAAACTTTTCTTGATATGTCTAGCTAGCAATATTGCTCCTATAATTCCGACTAATACTCCAACTCCGACACCAATATAAATGATATGTCTACTTTCCTTAACTCTCTCTTTTACATTATCTGCTGAAATACCAACGGCCACTGCTCCAAGTTGTTCACCTGTTTCAGAAAATATTGGTACAAACACTCGCATGGAAATACCTAAAGTTCCTTCTGCTAACGATACATGTTCTTTTCCTTTCAATGCAGGCCCTTCGTCCCCACCAATGAAATGACGACCTATTTTTTGAGGATCTGGATGAGATTTTCTTATTCCATCCATGTCCATAACTACAATAAATTGAACACCTGTGTTTTTTAATATCCTATTTGTATACGTTTGGATTGCAGGAGTATCCGCTTTCCCAACCAAGCCATTGATTACAATTGAATCATTCGCCACAATGTGTGCAATTGTTTTTGCTTTCTCTGCTTGGCTATCCTCCGTCGCCCGTTCTACATTATGACTAATTAATATATCTGTCACAAGTAAAGAAAAAATTACAACTGTACAAACTAACAATGTAATCGTTTTCCACAAATTCCATAGTCTTTTTCTTTTTTTCATCCCGTTAATGACTCCCCTAATTGCTGAATAGAAAAATAAGTAAGGTGATATTATTTTCACCTTACTTATCTGCTGTTATTATACTTTAAATTTACTAGTCATCGCTTGTAGTTCTTCGGCCATCCCAGCTAAGTTTTGCGAAGCTGAACTAATTTCCTCCATTGAATTAACCTGTTCTTCTGTTGAAGCCGCAACACTTTGCATACTAGCTGTATTTTCTTCTGCAGCCGCTGCAATTTCATCAATAGCATTTGTCACTTCATTTGCATCTCCAGCAATTCTCTTCGTTGTTTCTACCATTTGATTAACTTGAGAAACAATATGTGTAGTAGAACTTAAAATTTCCGTAAAACTTACTTTCGTTTTTGTTACAACATCAAGGCCTTGTTGAACTTCTCCATTCACATTATCCATTGCCTTAACAGTATGTTCAATATCCGCCTTAATTTCTGCAATTAAATTTGCAATCTCTCCAGATGACTCTCCTGATTGCTCTGCTAATTTTCTAACCTCATCTGCTACAATAGCAAATCCTCGACCCTGTTCACCTGCTCTTGCTGCTTCAATAGCCGCATTTAAAGCTAATAAGTTCGTTTGAGTAGCTATGTTTTGAATTGCTTCAGAAATAGCTCCTACTTGCTTTGATTTCTCATCAAGAAGTTTAATAATAGCATCTGACTCGGATACCGACCTAGAAATAGACTGCATTTGTTTTGCAGTTTGTTCAACTAAATCTTCTCCCTCTTCAGCTCTTTCTCTCGCATGTAATGAGGAAATAGAAATTGACTCTGCGCTTCCGGTTACATCTTGAATTGCTGTATTTACTTGTTGTAATGTAGCCGCACCTTCTTCAACACCTTGACTTTGTGATTCAGCCCCACCTGATACTTGTTCCATTGCAATTGTAATTTGATCTGTCGCATCATTTGCTTGCTGTACGCTCGCTGTTAACTCCTCAGCCGATGCCGCGACATGTTCTGCTGAAAAGCTAATTTGGGTAATAACATCTTGTAAAGACGTAGACATTTCATTAAATGAAGTCCCTAATTTCCCTATGTCATCCTTAGAATGGATTGTAATTTTCTCTGTTAAATCTCCCTTACTAATTTTATATGCTGATTCAGCTATTTTTCGTAATGGCCCTGTAATAGACCTTGTAATGAAATAAATTAATACACTACCAAATGCAATAGCGATAGCAATAACAATTAAAGTCTTATAAAACACTGGACTGGCAGCTTGGGTAATTTCTTCATCGAACATAACTCCAACTACTTTCCAGCCGGTTTTTTCATTTGTTGCAAAGATTAAATTCTTTTTATCATCTTGTTCTGTATAAGACACATTTCCTTGTTTATCTTCATAAATTGGTTTAACCCAAGGATCAGTAACTTTCGCACCTGGTTTTCTAGATGGATGACTAACAATTTGCTTATTTTGATCTAAAATAACTGCATAACCTTTTTCACCAATGTTAATCATTTTGGAAATTTTTAAGATGTTATCTAAATTTAAGTTAATTCCTATAACACCTTTACCATCTTTTACTTCTTTCGCAATGGTCACTACCATATTTTTTGTAGATGCTGATTGATATGGTGCAGTAACAATTACTTTCCCTTTATTTTCATGTGCTTCTTTATACCAAGATCTATCTGTTGGATTATACCCATCAGCCATTTGGATAAATGGTTCTCTTATAAACTTTCCCGTCTGCGTTCCAATATAAATACCTTCTACTTCTGGATGAAGCTTTATATATTGTGCTAACTTCGTTCTCACTATCTCTTCTTGTCCATTTGGATATGTATCCTCTGTTAAGATGTCTGCAAAATACGTCGCATCAACAAATTTCTCTTCTATATTTTGAGAAATAACAGTATTTAAAACTGAAATATTCTCCTTTGCTTTATCTGTCATTTGATGTTCAAAATTTGTTTTGGCAGTTTGATATGAAACACCACCGATAATAATTCCTGGTATAGTTAAAATAATAAAAAATGAAATGATTAATTTTTTCTTGATACTCATACATTTAACCCAGTTAAATATTTTTTGCATAATAAGCCTCCTTTATGTAATGTGGATACTTGTGTCATTTTATACAATTAACATACATAAAACAATATATAATGATAACATGTAAATTTTTCGTCAATTATGCATTTTTCCATATTCACTCCTTAATAAGGATTTTAATCATAAAATAAGAGAACTTTAGCATTATATATACTAAAGTTCTCTTATTTCTCAACAGCTTCTACTCTAAAAAATTTCTCTTATAATCTTCAATCTCTATCCTTCGCCTTATAGTCATCTTACTAAAACTCTTCATCCTAATTTATTTGGAGCTCTTTACATAACTAATTGCCTGACTCCCCATTTGCACCCATGCCTGTTCAAAGCTTTCTCTCGGTACTTTTACATCTAAGCTATCCTCAAGTGGATCTCGAATATATACAGATTCCTGATCATACCCAATAAGTACAATACAATGTTCATTATACGTAATAGAAACATCTCCACTATTTGTTTCCCATGTAGTAAATTCATCTTCATCTAATGGTGCAAATGTTGCATTCGTAATCATGACTACCGGTTTCCCTGCTTTTACACTCTTATAAATCTCTTCTATATTCTTCCCAGTTAGGTCTACAGCTTTATTAGGTAAATATTTTTCTGCTAACTGAAAAAGTGGCCCATGATATACACCATATCCTGATTCAGAGAATGTATAAATATTACCTACAAATCCTTCATTTGGATTCCCGCGCACACCATCGTCTATAAAATCAACTTTTTTTATTTCATTTGCTAATGTCATCTTATCCACTGAAACACCAGCGTATTGTAACATCATTGCTAAACTTGTCACTTCACAGCCTCTATCCAATTCTGGTAACTGCTGAATTAATGGAACATTTGATAAGATGACTTTTTCATCGTTATTACTAAACTCCGTTTCTTTTCCTCTTTGTATATTTGAGAATGTAAACTTCTCTACATACTTTGGAATTCCATTTGTATATACACTCCATATTGCTGCACCTAGTAAAGCTGTACATATATACCACTTCAATTTTCTTATCACTTTCACGCCCTTATTAATTCGTTAAATAAGAATAAAATGCGTCAGCATCCGTTCTAATCATCGGTACAAAATTTAGTTCTTTTCCTTTTTCAGGCTGATCTTTTTTTATCTTTTCCGCTAACTCTTGAATATTCATATTCATTTTATCCATATTAAGCTCATCTGCCATTTGTAGCACCTTTTGTTCATTAATTTCTTTTAATATTTGATATATATCTTTACCGTACAAATCAATATGATATTTTTTTGCTTCTTCCTGTACTTTTTGTTCGTACACTTCTTGTGCTAACTCTTCAATTTCTTTTCCTTTTTGAGAAATG
>NZ_JAKUFQ010000064.1:0-31227 GCF_022663475.1 Bacillus cereus group sp. BfR-BA-01382 | reverse complement strand
GTATTAGTAGAAATCGAGCCTCATATGCATTCAGTAGGTCATAGTGAGCGTAGCGGTGCAGTAGTTGAGCCTTACTTATCAACACAATGGTTCGTAAAAATGGCTCCACTTGCAGAAAAAGCAGTAGCACTTCAACAAAAAGAAGAAGAAAAAGTAACGTTCGTACCAGAGCGTTTTGAAAACACATACTTACGCTGGATGGAAAACATTCATGACTGGTGTATTTCTCGTCAATTATGGTGGGGACACCGTATTCCAGCTTGGTATCATAAAGAAACTGGTGAGGTATACGTAGGTACAGAAGCACCAGCAGATATTGAAAACTGGAATCAAGATAATGACGTACTGGATACATGGTTCAGTTCAGCGCTATGGCCGTTCTCAACACTTGGTTGGCCGGATGAAGATTCAGCAGACTTTAAGCGCTACTATTCAACAGATGCATTAGTAACTGGTTATGACATCATCTTCTTCTGGGTATCTCGTATGATTTTCCAAGGTTTAGAGTTTACAGGCGAGCGTCCATTTAAAGATGTATTAATTCACGGTTTAGTTCGTGATGAGCAAGGTCGTAAGATGAGTAAATCTCTTGGTAACGGTATTGACCCAATGGATGTTATCGAGAAGTACGGTGCAGATGCAATGCGCTATTTCTTATCAACAGGAAGTGCACCAGGTCAAGATTTACGCTTCAGCATGGAGAAAGTAGAATCTACTTGGAACTTCATTAATAAAATTTGGAATGCATCACGCTTCGTATTAATGAACATGGATGATATGAAGTATGAAGAAATCGATTTAACTGGTGAAAAATCAGTTGCAGATAAGTGGATCTTAACTCGCTTAAACGAAACAATCGAAAGTGTAACACGTAACATGGATAAATATGAGTTCGGTGAAGCTGGACGTTCATTATACAACTTCATTTGGGACGATTTCTGTGACTGGTACATTGAAATGGCGAAGCTTCCACTATACGGTGAAGATGAAGCAGCTAAGAAAACAACTCGTTCTATTTTAGCTTACGTATTAGACCAAACAATGCGTCTATTACATCCATTCATGCCATTCGTAACAGAAAAAATTTGGCAACATTTACCACATGAAGGCGAATCTATTACAGTAGCTGCGTGGCCAACAGTTCGCGAGGATTTACAAGATACGGAAGCTGCGGCAGAAATGCACCTTCTAGTTGATATCATTCGCTCTGTTCGTAACATCCGTGCAGAAGTAAATACGCCAATGAGCAAAAAAGTTCAAATGCAAATTAAAGCAAAAGATGAGGCTGTACTTGCTCAACTTACGAAAAACAGCTCTTACATTGAGCGTTTCTGTAATCCAAGCGAATTAACAATTCAAACGGATTTACAAGCGCCAGAAAAAGCAATGACTGCAATCGTATCAGGTGCAGAGTTATTCTTACCATTAGCTGATCTTATCAATCTTGATGAAGAGAGAGCTCGTCTTGAGAAAGAACTTGAGAAGTTCGATAAAGAAGTAGAACGTGTACAGAAGAAACTTTCTAACCAAGGTTTCGTAGCGAAAGCTCCTGCGGCAGTTATTGAAGGAGAGCGTGCGAAAGAGCAAGATTACCTAGAAAAACGCGAAGCAGTTCGTCAACGTCTAGTAGATCTTGAAAAGTAAAAATGTTTTTAGAGACTCACTATATTGGTGAGTCTCTTTTCTTTGCGTATAATAGAACTATGAAAGTTGTCTTTTGAAAGGGGAAAAGCATACGTGATACATACATACGAAGAAGCGATAGGGTGGATTCATAGCCGATTGAAATTTGGAATTAAGCCAGGATTAGAAAGAATGAGATGGATGCTAGAAGAACTCGGAAATCCAGAGCGTCATATAAAATGTGTTCATCTTGCTGGTACAAATGGAAAAGGTTCAACGTTAACATATATGCGCTACATGTTAGAAGGCGCGAAATATAAGGTAGGAACGTTCACCTCTCCTTATATCGAAACATTTAATGAACGTATTAGTGTGAATGGGACACCAATTGCAGATGAAGAGATTACTGAACTTGTAAAGATGGTAAAACAAGTCGTGGAAAAACTAGATGAGACGGATTTAGGGGAAGCGACGGAGTTTGAAATTATTACTGTTATGGCAATTTGTTATTTCGGTAAAGTCAATTTCTGTGATGTTGTTTTATTTGAAACAGGGCTTGGTGGACGTTTTGATTCTACTAATGTTATACACCCTGTTCTCACGATTATTACGAATATCGGTCACGATCATATGCATATTTTAGGGAATACACTAGGAGAAATTGCATATGAAAAGGCGGGGATTATTAAATCTGGTGTGCCGGTAATTACTGGTGTGCAGGACGAAGAAGCTTTGGAAGTCATTCAAAATGTTGCAAAGGAAAACCATGCAAACCTATACGAACTTGACAAGCATTTTACAGCGTTACATAAGCAGTCTAAAGAAGATGGGGAAGAGTTTGATTTTACTTGTCCTTTTGCCGCATTTGAAGATTTGCAAATCTCAATGAAAGGCATTCATCAAGTAGGAAATGCAGCGCTAGCACTTATGGCAGTCATGTATGTAAAAACATATCTATCATTTTTAATTGAGGAAGAGGAAATAAGAACGGGATTACGGGAAGCGTATTGGATTGGGCGCTTTGAAAAGCTGCAAAGTAACCCGGATATTATTATAGATGGTGCCCATAATCCAGAAGGTATTGAAAGCCTTGTGAAAACAGTAGAAGCGCATTACAAAGATAAAAATGTAATAGTTTTATTTACTGCCCTTGGTGATAAACAATTGCATAACATGGTAGGCCAATTAGAAACCATTGCAGATGAAATTATTTTTACAACATTCGCCTTTGATCGTGCTATCTCTGCTGATAAACTTGCATCATATTCACAAAAAGAATCAAAATTAGTTTTTGAAAATTGGAAAGAGGCAATTGATACAAAAGTTGAAATGATAGGAGAAAATGATGTTTTCATCATAACAGGTTCTCTTTATTTCATTTCTGAAGTTCGAAAATATATTCGCGAGAAAAACTAGATAGTCTTTGCTATCTAGTTTTTTGTTCTACAAATGAAGTCAAAAGCATACATATAAGATAAATATATAGGGTTATTTGGCGAATTTCTCTGACAAATATCTCGTTTTTTTGTGAAAGGAATATGATATGATGCGGACAACGATAAGAGGTGAGGTGTGAGTGTATGGACAAGCAATCACGAACGATCTCAGTGAAAGTGAATGGAACAGAAGCGAAGTATGAGGAAAAGAAGAAAGATGAATTTGAATGGATGGTAGTAGAAGGTGAACGACCGAGAAATGTTGTTCCGTTTCAAAAAGCGAAATCGATGTCTGTGGAAAAATACCGAAAGAAGTGGAGTAATACATTAATTGCAATCGTTGCAACCGCAATTATTATCGGTACGGCGTTTGGAATGGGGATGCTTCATTTACTCACCGGACAAGGAACGACAGGAGGAAGTGAAGTAACAGCTTCCAAGCCGACTGGGAATGGAGAATCAAAGGTGGGTGGAACGGCAGGACAAACATCAGAACCAAAAGAAGAAAAACAAAAAGCACAGGCAGGAGTGTCATTGGATCCGATGAAATTATTTTTTGTTCAAGGGGGGCTTTATTCTTCTGAAGAAAAGGGACGAGCAGCTCTTGAAGAATGGAAAGGCAATGGGGGCATTGGAGCTTTGAGACCGAGCGGGGATAAGTATGCAATAGTTGTTGGTATTGCTAGCGATGAACAGGCTATAAATCAATTAATGACTCAGTATAAAAATGATGGTGTCTCCGTTTTAAAAAAGAACTGGGATATAACAGATAAAGCGTTGCTGAAAGATGATAAAGAAGTAGGAACATTTTTAGCAAAAGTGCAGCCATTATACACTCATTTAGCAAAATATGCTTCTAGTGTACAAGTTGGTGGAAAAAGCAGCGCAAAAGATATAGAAGCGATTGAAAAAGAATGGAAAGCGATTGAAAAAGAGGGGAAAAGTATGAAGCAAGAAGAAGCAAAGAAACTGTATATGTATACGTCGGTAGCTGTACAAACAGTAAAAGATGGGAAAATGGATAAGGAATCTTTGGTGAAATTAAATCAAGTTATTATTGATGGCCTACTTTCGTATGAAAAAATTGTTTCGTAGAAAGTGAAATGATAGGATAATAAAATGAGTAAGAAAGAAGTACATGTACTTCTTTCTTTTCTTTTGAATTTAGAGCAAAGTGCTTTCTCTATGACAGGAATATAATCGTATGCAATAAAGAATTGTTATTTTAGTTAGAGAAATTAATATTTCTTTCATTTGTGGACAAACTATTCCTTTGATACGATTGATATAAATTGTTCTGCTTCATGTGAGAAAGGAAGGAGAAAATATGAAAAAAATAATTTTAGCTTCAGGATCACCTCGGAGGAAGGAATTGCTTGAGTTAGCTAGCATACCATTTGAAATCGTTGTAAGTGAAGTAGAGGAAACAATTGGTGCATATTCATCGCCTTCTGATATTGTAATGTCGCTTGCCTTGCAAAAAGCATCAGCGGTGGCAGAAAATAATAGTGATCACATTGTGTTAGGTGCAGATACAATTGTTACATATGAGTCGCGTATTCTTGGTAAGCCTTCTAATGAGGATGAGGCGAAAGAGATGTTACAATTACTATCAGGGAAAACACATGAAGTGTATACAGGTGTTGCGATTATATCAAAAGAAAAAACGGTTACTTTTTATGAGCGTACAGAAGTTACGTTTTGGGAGCTAACAGAAGAGGAAATTGATACATACGTCACGTCGAAAGAACCTCTTGATAAAGCCGGTAGTTATGGGATTCAAGGTAAAGGATCTATTTTCGTTCAAAATATTCAAGGGGACTACTATAGTGTAGTTGGCTTACCAATTGCACGTCTCGTTAGGGAATTAAAACAATTTGATATTGATGTAACCCATGCGTAAAATTGCATGGGGTTTTCTTTGAGAGAACAAATAAAGGAGTGGAGAGATGAACGGTATTCGTGATGTTGTAAGAGAAGAACAGCCACGGGAGCGTTTATTGTTAGAAGGTGCCGGAAGTTTATCAAATCGAGAGCTTCTCGCAGTATTACTCAGAACAGGTTCTAAAGAAGAAACAGTGTTAAAGTTATCAGATAAAATTTTACACCAATTTGATGGCTTACGTATGTTGAAAGATGCAACATTAGAAGAGCTAATTAGTATACATGGTATTGGGATTTCAAAGGCATCGCAACTTATGGCAGCCTTTGAACTAGGCAGAAGAATGGTGCGTTTAGAATATCAAAATAGATATAGTATTCGAAGTCCAGAAGATTGTGCGAAATACATGATGGAAGAAATGCGTTTTTTACAACAAGAGCATTTTGTTTGTTTATATTTAAATACAAAAAATCAAGTTCTACATAGGCAAACGATTTTTATTGGAAGTTTAAACACGTCAATTGTACACCCCAGGGAAGTTTTTAAAGAAGCCTTCCGTCGTGCAGCAGCCTCTATTATATGTCTTCATAACCATCCCTCAGGAGATCCCACGCCGAGCCGTGAAGATATTGAAGTAACAAAACGTTTAGTAGAATGCGGCCAGATTATCGGAATTGAAGTGCTAGATCATATTATAATAGGTGACCATAAATTCGTGAGTTTAAAGGAAAAAGGTCATATTTAAGACTATGCTTTTTACTTATTTTGTTTTATAATGTGATTTATGAGTTTTTTGTAGAAATTTATCTACAAAAAGGATAAAGATATAAAAAACGTACTGTTTTTATAATATAAAGTAAGAAAAAATGAGTCCGTGAAAACAAGAAAGGAAGATAAATAATATGTTTGGATTTGGTGGATTTACTCGCGATCTTGGAATAGACTTAGGAACTGCGAACACGCTTGTATATGTAAAAGGAAAAGGTGTAGTTTTACGTGAACCTTCAGTAGTTGCGTTACAAACTGATACGAAACAAATCGTTGCTGTAGGTAGCGACGCAAAACAAATGATTGGTCGTACACCAGGGAACGTTGTGGCACTTCGCCCGATGAAAGACGGTGTAATTGCTGATTATGAAACAACTGCAACAATGATGAAATATTACATTCAACAAGCTCAAAAATCAAACGGTTTCTTCTCACGTAAGCCGTATGTAATGGTATGTGTACCATCTGGTATTACAGCTGTAGAAAGACGTGCAGTAATCGATGCGACTCGTCAAGCGGGTGCTCGTGATGCTTATCCTATCGAAGAGCCATTTGCAGCAGCAATTGGTGCAAACTTACCTGTTTGGGAACCAACTGGTAGTATGGTAGTTGATATCGGTGGTGGTACAACAGAAGTTGCAATTATTTCTTTAGGAGGTATTGTAACAAGTCAGTCAGTTCGTGTTGCTGGTGATGATATGGACGATTCAATCATTCAGTACATTAAGAAAAGCTATAACTTAATGATCGGTGAAAGAACAGCTGAAGCATTAAAATTAGAAATCGGTTCTGCAGGCGAGCCAGAAGGTATCGAGCCTATGGAAATTCGCGGTCGTGATTTAGTAAGTGGTTTACCAAAAACAGTACTAATTCAGCCAGAAGAAATTGCAGATGCATTAAAAGATACAGTAGATGCGATTGTAGAATCAGTTAAAAATACACTAGAAAAAACTCCACCTGAATTAGCAGCTGATATTATGGACCGCGGTATTGTATTAACAGGTGGCGGGGCATTACTACGTAATTTAGATAAAGTAATTAGTGAAGAAACAAAAATGCCAGTTCTTGTTGCAGAAGACCCATTAGATTGCGTAGCAATTGGAACAGGTAAAGCATTAGACAATATCGATCTTTTCAAAACTGCTGCTCGATAATATTGCAAAATAAAAATCAGTGAAATTAAGAGGGTGTGAACGTGCCACAGTTTTTCTTAAACAAAAGATTAATTGTTTTGTTAGTTAGTATTATTCTTCTCGTGGCATTGATTGGAATCTCATTGAAAGAACGGAACAGTTTAACATGGCCAGAGCAGTTTGTTAAAGACACTGTCGGTGTTGTAGAACGTGTATTCCAAAAGCCAGCGAAATACGTAGCTGGATTCTTCGAAAATGTAGAGGATGTAAAGCGCACGTATGAAGAGAATAAAGAATTAAAAGCAAAATTAGATAATTATGCAGGTCTATCAGGGAAAGTAAAACAATTAGAAGATGATAACAAGAAGTTACAAGAGTTAACTGGAAAAAAGGAGTTGCTGAGCGATTATACTGAGATTCCAGCTACTGTTGTTTCTCGTAGTTCAGATAAATGGTACGATTTAATTGGAATTGATAAAGGGGCACAGCAAGGAATTAAAAAAGATATGGCTGTTATGACTTCACAAGGTTTAGTTGGACGTGTGAAAAGTGTATCTCAGTTTACATCATCAGTAGAGTTATTAAGCTCTATGAGCCGAACAAATCGTGTATCTGCTATTGTACAAGGGCAAGAAAATATCTTTGGTTTAATTGAAGGTTACGACAAAGAAAAACACTTACTTCTTTTCACAAAGATTGGTTCTGATGCAAAAGTAGAAAAAGATCAAATGGTTGTAACATCTGGACTAGGTGATATTTTCCCGAAAGGTCTTGTAATTGGGAAAATCGTTGATGTACAACCAGATGCATACGGCTTAACAAAAACAGCTTATGTAAAACCTGCCGCTGATTTAAATGACGTAGAGCATATTATGGTTGCTAAACGTAAAAAGCCTTCAGCGCCATTAGAATAGGAGGGAGAGAAGAGATGATGAAGATTTTAAAAAGAGCAGCTCTTCCTCTTTTGCTCCTTTTTGTGTTTCTATTTGAAAATATGTTTGCTACCATTGTTCCAACAAATGTGTTTTGGAAAGAGAGTATAGCAGCACCGCATTTCTTTATAATCGTCTTATGTTTTATTACAGTGTATTATAGTCCGGTCCAAGGGATTTATTACGGACTATTATTTGGTTTCTTATTTGATACCGTATACACAGAACTTGTCGGTATATATATTTTTGCTTATCCGATTTTAGCTTATTTAGTTTATAGTGTGATGAAAGTACTGCAATTGAATTTATTTATTGTTGTTTCCATCATATTAGCTAGCGTTGTAGCACTAGAGTATTATGTGTATGGATTTTTAACTTTGTTGGGACGTACTCATATGCCAGCGTATGTCTTTTTCACAGATCGTCTCCTTGCTACTTTATTGTTAAATGCTATTTTCTTGTTGATAGTTTGTTTCCCACTGAGACGATATATATTGCGTCTTTCAAAAGCGATGGAAGAAAAAGAAAAAAGGATTTTCTAATTTTATGTCGAATTGAATCGGTGGGGTGAACTTTAGTGGAAGAAAAAAAGCAACAAAATGTAACGATAAAAGGGACAAAAGATGGGATAACGCTTCATTTAGATGATTGTTGTTCATTCTCTGAATTGTTGATAGAATTAGACGAAAAACTTTCTACACATTACTACGATGGTGATGGACGCTCTTTAATTGAAGTGCATGTGAAAGTAGGAAATCGTTATTTAACAGAAGTCCAACAAGAAGAGATTCGTACGTTAATTCGTAATAAAAAGAATCTTGTTGTGGATTCAATTAAAAGTGATGTTATCACTAAAGCAGAAGCAATAGCTTGGAAAGAAGAAACAGAAATTGTCCCTATTTCCAAAATTGTTCGCTCTGGACAAGTTTTACATGTAAAAGGAAATTTGTTGTTAATTGGAGATGTTAATCCAGGCGGAACGGTTATCGCTGGGGGGAATATTTTTGTTGTAGGATCATTAAGAGGAATTGCACATGCTGGGTATTATGGGGATTCGGATGCTGTAATCGCTGCATCTGTTATGAACCCGATGCAACTTCGAATTAGTGATGTGGCAATGCGGGCTCCGGAAGAGAAAGAAGACGGAGCGGAGGCGGCAGAATGTGCGTATATTAATGAGAACAATCACATTGTTGTCGATCGCCTGCAACTTCTCACTCATCTTAGACCTAATTTAACAAAGTTAGAAAGGGGAATTGTATAGCTGTGGGAGAGGCAATAGTAATTACATCTGGAAAAGGCGGAGTAGGTAAAACTACAACGTCTGCGAACATTGGTACGGCCCTAGCGTTATCTGGAAAGAAAGTGTGCTTAATTGACACAGATATCGGTCTTCGAAATTTAGACGTAGTAATGGGGCTGGAAAATCGTATTGTATTTGATCTTGTTGATGTCGTTGAAGGGCGTTGCCGTTTACCTCAGGCTCTTATTAAAGATAAACGTTTTGATGATCTTTATTTATTACCTGCAGCACAAACGAGTGATAAATCAGCGGTAACACCTGAACAAATGGATGAATTAATACAAGTATTACGTCAAGATTATGATTACATATTAATTGATTGTCCTGCGGGGATTGAGCAGGGATTTAAAAATGCGGTAGCTGGTGCGGATAAAGCAATCGTTGTTACGACGCCAGAAGTATCCTCAATGCGCGATGCGGATCGTATTATTGGGCTTTTAGAAAAAGAGGATATTGAACCACCAAAACTTGTTATTAACCGTGTACGTAGTCATATGCTTCATGAACAGGATATGTTAGATGTTGATGAAATTGTACGTACATTGTCAATCGAGCTTCTTGGTGTTGTCGAAGATGACGATGAAGTTATTCGAGCTACAAATACAGGTGAACCTGTGGCGTTGCAACCAAGCGGAAAAGCAGCGTTGGCTTATCGTAATATCGCAAGACGCTTGTTGGGTGAGAATGTACCATTACAAGCATTTGAACAAGAAAAGGTATCGGTATTTGCAAAGGTAAAAAACTTCTTTGGAATCCGTTAAAAGCACTTCGCACATATGCGAAGTGTTTTCTTTTTTCTTCACACGAATATCTTTCTTTCTTAGCTCATACACATGTACAAACTGTATACAACTGTTTCTATTGAAATTAGCTTACGGAAAGAAAGGAGACAGTATGAAGAATAGACGCGTAGAAGAAATTAAAAAGCGGATTGCGAAAAGGAAGGCCGAGCAAGAAAGGATGGAGGAAGAGCAGTATTTTACCGGAGGGAATTTTGGTAGCGAAACAGTATTTATTGAAGAAGGAGAAAAGGAAATTCACCCTTTATTTCGAAAGGAAGTCTTTTTCTTCAAAGTTTTATTATCAGCAATATTAGTTCTTTCGGTTGCTATTTTATATAAGAATGCCCCGTCTTCGTTCGATGGTGCTAAAGCTGTTACAGAAAAAGTGATGAAAGAGGAATTTCAGTTTGCTACTGTAGCGAAATGGTATGAAAAGCAATTTGGAAAACCGCTTGTATTTTATTCACCGAATGAGAAAAAAGAAGGAAGTATTCAGCAAAAAAATTATGCAATTCCTGCTTCTGGAAAAGTAATGCAAGGGTTTCAAAAAAATGGCCAAGGTGTATTTGTCCAAACAGCTACAAATGCAACAGTTGAATCAGTGAATGAAGGATTAGTTGTTTTTGCGGGTAAGAAAGAGGAACTTGGAAATACAGTTCAAATTCAACATGCAGATGGTACGGAGTCATGGTATGCAAATTTAAACGATATGTCAGTGAAATTATATGATTACGTTTCAAAGAAACAAAAAATTGGAACGGTGAGTAATGATACAAATGATAAAAATGGAAAGTTTTATTTCGCGATAAAAAAGAATGAAAAATTTATTGATCCGATCCAGGTGATATCATTTGATTAAATATAGGGACGTCTTAACGAAAATTTCCGTGCATCCATTATTTTGGGTTATCATTGTCATTGGTATTTTTACTGCACGTTTTAAAGAATTAATACTGTTATTTTGTATTGTTCTTATTCATGAACTTGGGCATGCTCTTGCAGCAGCGCACTATAATTGGCGTATAAAAAAAATTCAGCTTTTGCCGTTTGGTGGCGTGGCTGAGCTTGAGGAACATGGTAATAAGTCGTTGAAAGAGGAACTTGTTGTCGTAATTGCAGGACCGATTCAACATGTTTGGATGATGCTAGTAGGTTATATATTATTTGAAGCCGGTTGGCTGAACGCGGATTTATATTATTTCTTTATGTGGAATAATATAATTATTTTAGCGTTTAATTTACTCCCTATTTGGCCGTTAGATGGCGGGAAAGTATTGTTTAATATACTATCATATCGTTTTCCTTATTTACAAGCACATGGAAAGATGATGAAATTGTCATGTGTTTTTTTTGGTGTAATATTAGGATGGCAGTTACTCTGGAATAGCAATAATATTATGATGTGGGTACTACTCATGTTTTTGGCAGTGTCGTTATATCAAGAGTGGAAACAAAGACGGTATGCCTTTATGCGTTTTTTATTAGAACGTTATTATGGGAACAAAAGAGGAATTGAAAAGATTGCACCTATTGAAGTGCAATCAGAAGATCATTTATATAAGATATTCACAAAATTTCGTAGAGGATATAAGCACTCTATTATCGTCCATGGAAAATATAAAGAACATTACACATTAGATGAAAATGAACTGCTCTATGCATATTTTACTGAAAAACGAACAACTTCATCAGTTGAAGAATTAATCGGTTAGTGTTGACGATAGCACTAACCTTTTATTATTGTAAAAGCAAAGAAGATTATAAAGTGAGGAAATAATTTTGAAAACGTTATATGTGAATTACGCTGGATCGGAAAAGCGCGTTGCAATTGAAGAGAAGAAAAAAATTGTTGAGTTTTTATGGAAACGTAATGAAGAGCAAGAGATTGTTGGGCATATTTATGCCGGACGTATCGTAAGAACAATCGCTGGAATGAACGCAGCATTTGTAAACATCGGTTTAGAAAAACATGCGTATCTTTCATACGATGATGTACCATCTTGTTATCGTATACATGAAGGGCAAGCGATTCTCGTACAAGTTGTAAAAGAGGCAATTGATACGAAAGGGCCTAAATTGACAGCGAATATAGAATTTACCGGGAAATATGTCGTTTATATGCCGTTTGATGAGATGCGCGCTGTTTCTCGGAAAATAAAAAATAATAAAAAAAGACAACAGTTACTCCAAATTGAGGTAGAAGGAACAGGGGGTTACATTTTCCGCTCTGCTTCTGAAAAAGGAGCGATTGAAGAAATACAAGCTGAAATGCAAATGTTACAGCAGTTATATGAAGAGCTAAAAAGAAAAGAGGGCCAAGGAAAGGCGCCGTTATTACTTCATCGACCGGCCACCTTTTTAGATCGTGTATTCCAAGAGAATCCGATTGAAACAATTGAAAAAGTAGTTGTAGATACAAGAAGTATAGTAAAAGAATTAGAGGGAAAGATTGGAAAAGAAAAAGTATCTTTTTATAATGAAAAATCTTCAATGTTTAACCATTTTGGAATAGAGCGTGAAATCGAGAAAGCACTTCAAAAAATTGTATGGCTCCCGAATGGTGCTTATTTAATTGTGGAACAAATGGAGACGATGACTGTAATTGATGTGAATACGGGCAAGTTTACTGGAAAACAGAATTTACAAGATACAGTCCTTCGTACAAATGAAGTGGCAGCTGAAGAGATTGCACGTCAATTAAGACTGCGTGATATCGGTGGTATGATATTAATTGATTTTATTAATATGAAAAGAAGAGAAGATAAAGAAATGGTAAGAGAATGTCTCATGGCTGCTATGCAAAATGATCGCACATATACAAGAGTGCTTGGGTTTACAGAGTTAGGGATTTTAGAGATGACACGTAAACGTAAGAAACATTCTTTACGCGACGTATTACTAGAAGAATGTGTACCGTGCAAAGCGACGGGGTATATGATGTCATATGAGACAATTGCGTATGAGTTAGAGAGAGAGCTAATTACATATGGCAATATAGAGGATGAGGCAGTATTAATCGCTGCACCTAAAGACTTGCAAAAACAATTTTTGCAAAAAGAATTACAAAAAAATATTCCATTTGAAATTTATTTCAAAGATGATATGATCGAAAAGTATGCAATTGTCCGTTTTGGAAGTAAAACAGAAATTGTAGAGCGGAAAAAATAGTTAGCAGAACATTTATTGACAACCGTCTATGATTCATGATAACATCTTTATGTTATAGTTTATAGCACCTAAACGGCTATATGCTACAACCGCACAAGACAGGTTCCCTAAAGGCATATATGTCTACCTCGTTTTTGGCGAGTCTTAGTAATTAAGAGGAGGTGCAAGTATGTACGCAATTATCGAAACAGGTGGAAAACAAATTAAAGTTGAAGCTGGTCAAGCAATCTACATTGAAAAATTAGATGTTGAAGCTGGTGAAACTGTTACTTTTGACAAAGTTCTTTTCGTTGGTGGCGAAAACGTTAAAGTTGGTAGCCCAGTTGTAGAAGGTGCAACAGTTACTGCGAAAGTTGAAAAACAAGGTCGCGCTAAGAAAATTATCGTTTTCAAATACAAAGCGAAAAAGAACAATCGTAAGAAACAAGGTCATCGTCAACCTTACACTAAGCTAGTTGTTGAAGCTATCAACGCTTAATCCAGGTTAACATGATTAAAATTACGATAAGTCGCACGAAATTAGGAAGTATCCAATCATTTAAAATGACTGGACATGCCGATTATGCGCCACATGGACAAGACCTTGTCTGTGCTGGAACTACAGCGGTTGTGTTTGGTTCTATAAATGCAGTGGAAGAACTTTGTAATGTGCAGGCAACTATTGAACTCGGAAGTGATGGCGGATTCTTAACGTATGAATTGCCTAATGATTTAGACGTTCATACAGTAGAAAAAGCACAGATACTTTTGGAAGGATTGGTTGTTTCGCTTAAGACGATCGAACTTGATTACGGAAAGTATATCCGTTTAATAGAAAAAGTGCAGGAGGTGTAACGTATGTTAAGATTAGATCTTCAGTTTTTCGCATCTAAGAAAGGTGTAGGTAGTACAAAGAACGGTCGTGACTCTCAGTCAAAACGTCTTGGTGCTAAACGCGCAGATGGTCAAACGGTTTCAGGTGGTTCAATTCTTTACCGTCAACGCGGTACAAAAATTTATCCAGGTGTTAACGTTGGTCGTGGTGGCGATGACACTTTATACGCGAAAGTTGACGGCGTAGTACGCTTTGAGCGTCTTGGCCGTGACCGCAAACAAGTGAGCGTATATCCTGTTGCTCAAGAAGCATAAGAACTCACGGAAAACTCTAACCTGAGTGCAGGTTAGAGTTTTTCTATATTAAGGGGTATCTAAATGAATGAAAAATGGACAATTATAGATGCATTGCGCCATTCAAGACATGATTGGCTCAATCGTATGCAGATGGTGAAAGGAAACCTTTCCCTTGGAAAAGTGGAAGAAATTCATAGTCTCATCGATCGTTTTGTCCAAGAAGCGAGACAAGAATCCAATCTGATGGGGCTATCAATGCCTTTATTTTCAGAGTGGATTTTAACATATAATTGGAAACAGCAGCCGTGCTTATTGGAGTACGAAGTATTAGGGGAATTACATAACTTATCTCACTTAGATGAGACTGTATGTACATGGACGAATCAATTTTTCTCGATGCTTCAGCATAGTTTAGACGTATATGTTGAAAATTATGTTTGTATCACAATTGAATGTGACGCGGATAATGCTCGTTTCTTTTTTGATTTTCGTGGTAAGCTAACGAGTGTAGAAGAACTACAGAATTGGCTTGCGACCCAAAACAATAAATGGTATTCCATTTCTTATACAGTGCGAGACGAAGAAGTCTCAGTTATATTACAACCAATTGAAAAAGTGTGGTGAAATAATGTTTGTAGATCAGGTCAAGATATATGTAAAAGGCGGCGACGGTGGTAACGGTATGGTTGCGTATCGTCGTGAGAAGTATGTTCCTAAAGGTGGCCCAGCAGGTGGCGACGGCGGTAAAGGTGCAGATGTTGTTTTCGTAGTTGAGGAAGGCTTACGTACATTAATGGACTTCCGCTACCAACGTCATTTCAAAGCTGATCGCGGTCAGCACGGAATGAGTAAAGGTCAGCACGGACGTAAATCTGAAGATTTAATCGTAAAGGTTCCACCAGGAACAATAGTAAAAGATGAAAAAACTGGTCAAATTCTTGCCGATTTAGTAACGCATGAACAAACTGCTGTAATCGCAAGAGGTGGCCGTGGTGGCCGTGGTAACTCACGTTTCGCAACAGCTACGAACCCAGCACCAGAAATCGCTGAAAACGGAGAACCAGGTCAAGAACGTGATGTCATTCTAGAACTTAAAGTACTAGCAGATGTTGGACTTGTTGGATTCCCAAGTGTAGGTAAATCTACATTATTATCTGTTGTATCATCAGCACGTCCGAAAATTGCAGAGTATCACTTTACAACAATCGTTCCGAATCTTGGTGTTGTTGAAACTGGTGATAACCGCAGCTTCGTGATGGCTGACCTTCCTGGACTAATTGAAGGCGCACATGCTGGCGTTGGACTTGGACACCAATTCTTACGTCATATCGAGCGTACACGTGTAATTGTACATGTTATTGATATGTCTGGTTTAGAAGGCCGTGAGCCATATGAAGATTATGTTACAATTAATAATGAATTAAAAGAATACAATATGCGTTTAACAGAGCGTCCGCAAGTTGTTGTAGCAAACAAAATGGATATGCCAGATGCAGAAGAGAACTTACAAGCATTTAAAGAGAAAGTGGGAGACGAAGTAAAAATCTTCCCAATTTCAGCTGTAACGAAACAAGGTGTTCGTGATTTACTATTTGAAGTAGCGAACTTATTAGAAACAACACCAGAATTCCCAATGTACGATGTTGTCGAAGAGTCTGAAGCAAGTGTAATGTATAAATTTGATGCTGAAAGTCTTAAATTTGAAATTACACGTGAAAGTGACGGCACATTTGTTATTTCTGGTTACGATATCGAGAAGACATTCAAAATGACAGACTTCTCACGTGATGAATCTATACGTCGTTTCGCTCGCCAAATGCGCGGAATGGGTATTGATGAAGCGCTTCGTGCACGTGGTGCAAAAGACGGAGATATTGTAAAAATTCTTGAATATGAATTTGAATTTATCGATTAAGACTGCCGAAATATGGCAGTCTTTTTTTTATCCCACTATTTGCCCGTAGAACCTCCACTGATTAAAGTATCACTTTATATTGCAATAGTTAGATTATTATAGGGAAAAATCCCCACTAATTAAATTTTCAATTTATAATGGAAAAAGGAGTAAATGTAGAAGAATTCTTTTATGGGGAGAAAAAGAACATGTATAAAATATTAATTGTAGAAGATGATGAGAAAATTGCGGGAATATTAGAGGAGCATTTAGAAAGGTATGGCTATCAATCATTTAGAGCAAGTGATTTACGTCATATAAAAGATGAGTTTGTAAAAATAAATCCTCATCTTGTGTTACTTGATATTAACTTACCGTACTTTGACGGTTTTTATTGGTGTCGTCAAATTCGTACTGTATCGAATGCGCCGATTATTTTTGTTTCTGCAAGAACAGGGGAAATGGATCAAGTGATGGCGATTGAAAATGGCGGCGATGATTATATTACGAAGCCATTCCATTTAGATATCGTAATGGCAAAGGTGAAGAGTGCGCTTCGCCGTGGCTATGGAGAGTATGCCTCTGCTGCTGAGAGTGATTGTTTAGGTGTAAATGGACTGTTGTTATTCCCGTCCCAGCATATCGTTGAGTGGCAGGGACAACAAACTGAACTGACAAAAAATGAGTTTTACTTATTAGAGTGTTTAATGAAACAGGTGAATCAATATGTAACGCGTGAAGAACTGTTAGAAGCTCTATGGGATGAAGTAGCATTTGTGGATGATAATACATTAACCGTAAATGTAAAACGTGTAAGGAAGAAACTAGAAGAGCTAGGCATTAAAAATGCAATTGTAACGAAACGTGGATATGGTTATGCGCTTCTTACGGAGTGGGGCGAAGGGCATGAAGGTTAAAAATTACCTCGTGGATCGCTTTCCTTTAATTCTTTCTTATATTGTTAGCCTTTGTTTATTTGGGCTCGTTTTGCAGTTGCAAAGTCTTTTAGAAAAGAAATCCATTGATTGGAGTACGTGGTTATATGGACTTTTATTAGGAACAGTTGTGTTTACTGTATACCTCATTTACGATTATCGAAAACGGAGTGTGTTTTTAAAGAGGATCGAAAAGTACGTTACTGGCGGAAATACATTACATGACTCTTTACTTATTGATGAATCTTATACATCAGAGCAAGAAATGGTCGTTGAATCTTTTACGTTATTAAGACAGCAATATATGAATGAAATTCATAAACAGCATGCGAAAGAGCAACAGCAAATGATATTTATGAACCAATGGATTCACCAAATGAAAACACCAGTATCTGTTATTGAATTATTGTTGCAGAAGTTTGGCAAAGAGCATCGTGAGGCAAGAGTAACAGTTGAAAGTATCCGTGAAGAAAATAACCGTATACTAAATGGGTTAGATTTAGCGTTACATATGGCAAGACTAGAGCAGTTTGCGAAAGATTATAAGGTAGAAGTAGTAAATGTTATAGATATCGTGCGAGGTATTATTAATGAAAACCGAAAATCCTTCATTCAATCGTCTGTATTCCCGAAAGTGATGTTTGAAGAAGATACTTGTATGGTTGCATCTGATAGAAAATGGCTGAGCATTGCTATAGGTCAAATTGTTGTAAACGCAATCAAGTATACCAAAATTTCAGCGGTAGAGAAAAAAGAAATTCAATTTCAAATTGAAGAGAAAAATCAAAAGGTGTTATTACATATTAAGGACAATGGAATTGGTATTCCAGAGCAAGACGTAAAGCGCATATTTGACCCATTCTTTACGGGAATAAATGGACGTAAAACGAGAGAAGCGACTGGGATGGGCTTATATATTACGAAGGAAATTTGCGATAATTTACATCATGGAATGTATGTTCAATCGGCTGAAGGAGAAGGGACAACATTCACGTTCCAATTTGCAAAAGATGAAGAATATCATACATTGATGAGAAAAATGACAAAACTGTAAGATAACAAAACGTTTTGTAAGGGAAATCACTCGTTTCTTTTTCTTATTTTTCTTATAGTAAATGTAAGAAGAAAACACATAGGGGGATTAGAAATGAGTGTTCTTGAAGTAAAAGGATTAACGAAGGTGTACCAATCAAAAGGTTCAGTAGCGACGACTGCTTTAAACGATATAAATTTTAAAATAGAAGAAGGCGAATTTGTAGGGATTATGGGTCCTTCGGGAAGCGGGAAAACAACGCTTTTAAATTTATTGGCGACAATTGATAAGCAAACTTCAGGTCATGTGCTTGTAAATGGGGAAGAAATTAATCAAATGCGTGCTGCAAAATTAGCGGAGTTTCGCCGTACACATTTAGGGTTCATCTTCCAAGATTTTAACTTACTTGATACGTTATCTATTAAAGAAAACATTATTTTACCACTTGTAATGGCGAAGAAATCTGTAAATGAAATCGATGCGAAAGTACTGGAAATTGCGAAGTTTTTAAACATCGAAGAAATTTTAAATAAAAAAGTATACGAAGTATCAGGCGGACAACAGCAACGTGCAGCAGCTGCGAGAGCGATTATTCATGAGCCTACGTTAATTTTAGCAGATGAGCCGACTGGAAACTTAGATTCGAAGTCAGCAAAATCATTAATGAGCGCGTTGCAAGACTTACATGAACAAAAGAAAGTGACAATTGCAATGGTAACGCATGATCCAGTAGCAGCGAGTTATTGCGAACGTATTCTATTCATTCGCGACGGAGAAATTTTCTCAGAAATACATAAAGGAAGAACGAAACAAGCCTTTTTCCAAGAAATTCTGGACGTACTTGCGATGCTAGGAGGAGAATATCATGAACTTTCGCCAGCTCGCGCTTAATAACGTAAAAGGGAATTGGCGTAACTATAAAGCGTTTCTTATAAGTAGTTGTTTATCGATTGTCGTATTTTTCATGTATGCTTCTTTTATTTATCATCCAGATGTCGTAAGCGGTAATATTAGTATGAGAAAGATGATTACAAAAGGATTAGAATCGATGAATTATATTGTGGTCATCTTCTCGGCACTCTTTATTTTATATGCAAATTCAACGTTTTTACGAGCAAGAAAAAAAGAGTTTGGTCTACTAACATTAATAGGCGGAACGAAATCGCAGCTCGGCCGAATGATTATATTAGAACAACTGATGTTAGGTGGTATTGCAATTGTAGTTGGTATTGGGGTTGGAATGCTTTGTTCAAAATTATTTTTCCAAGCGTTAAGCGTATTATTGAAAATAGATAAGACACTTCCACTCGTTTGGAATAGTAAAGCAGTTCTTATTACAGCTGGTGTATACTTTATTCTATTTTTAATCCTATCATTATTTAGTGTTTGGACAGTAGGACGCTTGCAAATTATTGATTTATTAAGAGAAGCAAGAAAGCAAAAAGTAGAGCCGTTTGCATTTACATGGTTAAGTGTAGTTGGTATAGGATGTATTATTGCTGCATATGTACTTAGCTTCCAAGTAACGTTTCTGAATTTCATCATCCTCTTTTTACCGGTGGTAGGACTGACAATTGGCGGAACGTATTTACTATTTACACAAGGTAGTACAGTTGTATTAAAAGCATTACAAAAAAGAAAGCAATCTTTCTATACGTATCCAAATATGTTTGTTCTTAGCAACCTTATTTATAAAATGAAAGATAATGCTCGTTTTCTATTTGTAATTTCTATTATTACGGCGATTGTATCCTCGGCAGTTGGCACGCTTTACGTATATTTTGAAAATTTGAGTGCGAAAACGGTAGAACTTACACCACATGCTATCTCATATGAGGAAAAGGGGTTAAATACATATAGCCTTATTAATGAAGAAAAGGTACAGGAGCTTGTGAAGAGACACGGGTTTGAAGATGCGCGAAAAGTAACATACATAAAACTACCAGCAACACAGAAAATAACGTTGTTTAATAGTGAACATGAAGTACCGATGACGATTATTTCAGAAAAAGAATATAATGCGGAAGTGCGTAAACAAAAGAGAGAGCAACCTTCAGAAATTCATAATGCAATGGGTAGTGCAACGATGGTTATGGTTGATATGTCAAATGAACTGATGAAGATAGATCGTACGAAACCGTATGAATTTACAATTAACGGACAAAAGCAGTCTGTTCAATTAAATGCCCCAACGCAGTATTCTGTTTTTAATGATAGTGAATATCTCGTTGTAAATGATCAAGATTTTGAGAAATATGCAAAACTCGTACCAGATGAAGAAAAGAGGAAATATTACGGTTATTATATTGAGGATTGGAAAAGTACAGAAGATCTTGTATTAGATTTGAAAAATGAAATTGCACCAGAAAAGCAAGGAGAATTGAGAAATTCAGTGTTTGCGTATAAGGATATAAGAGAAGGTGGAGCAATTACAATGTTCATCGGTTTCTTCGTAGCAGTACTGTTCTTCTTCTTCGCTTGTAGTATGACATACTTTAAATGGTTTAACGATAAAGAACAAGATCGTATTCAATTTAAATCGTTAAAGAGAATCGGTATGACAGATAAAGAAATTCGCAAAATTGCGATTCGACAAATGGGAGTTATCTTCTTTATCCCAATTTTAATCGGTTCCATTCATAGTGGAGTTGCTCTTCATACGTTAGGGAAAATGCTTTATATTGATTTGTGGAAATCAGGTGCGCTTGTAATTGGAGCATACATTTTAGCTTCTGCCATTTACTTTATGATCGCGCAAAGAGGATATTTAAAACACGTAAAAAGCTAGGGGAATCTCTAGCTTTTTGCCTATGTAGTAAGTTACAGGAGGACGATAGATGAACATTCGGCAACTAGCGCTGCAAAATATAAAAGGAAATTGGCGTAATTATAAAGTGTTTTTCTTAAGTAGTTGTTTTGCAATATTTGCTTCTTACGCATATATGTCTGTCATTGTGCATCCATATATGCAAGAGACGATGTGGTATCAAAACGTACGCTGGGGACTTATCATATGTAATGTTATAATCATTTCTTTTTTCGTCATATTTATTTTGTACTCTACTTCTATTTTCATAGAAGCACGTAAGAAAGAATTAGGGGTATATATGTTAATGGGAGCAACGAAGTCTAACGTAATAGGAGTGATTATGACCGAGCAAATTTTAATTGGGGTCTTCGCGAATATTTTCGGTATTGGGCTTGGTATGATATTTTTAAAACTCTTTTTTATGGTATTTAGTATGTTACTGGGGCTTCCGAAAGAACTGCCTGTCATATTTGACGTAAGGGCGATTGGTGTAACATTTATTACATATATAGTCGTTTTTATTCTATTATCTTTTATAAGTGCTTTACGTATATGGAATATAAAAATCATTCGGTTATTGAAAGAATTTCGAACAGATAAAAAAGAGAAGAAAACATCAAAGTGGCTCTGTTTATTCGGTTTTGCTTGTTTAGTGGGCGGGTATGCGTTGGCGCTACAAGTGACGATGGCTACGATAGCGATATACTTTTTCCCTGTGTCTATACTTGTCTTTTTTGGAACGTACTTTTCTTTCGCGCATGGTGCTACCCAAGTGTTAGAAATGATAAAGCGAAATAAAAAGATTATGTATACATATCCGTATTTATTTATAGTGAATCAATTGTCACATCGAATGAAGGAAAATGGTCGCTTTTTCTTTCTGATGTCTATGGCAACGACGTTTGTAGTTACAGCAACAGGTACGGTGTTCTTATATTTTTCTAGCATGCAAGATATGTGGCGAACTGGAGGGATACACTCGTTTTCGTACATAGAAAAAGGTATTTCTACTCATGAAGTCTTTGAAGAAGGTGCGGTTGAAAAATTACTGCATCAATATGAGTATGATGATTTTCAATATATGAGTTTTATTGGAGTGTATGCATCCTTTCAGTCTAATAAGGGAGAAACAACAATAGCACCGCTTATAAAAGAAAGTGAATATAACCAAGAAGCGAGGAAACAAAAACAGAAAACGTATCGTCCTAAAAAAGGTACAGTGACACTCGTTTATTATAATAAATACAATAATTCGAATGTATATAATCAAAAAGAGATTCAATTGCGAGTAATGAATCAACCATATCAATTCGTATTTAACGGTCAGAAAGAAGGTGTTCAATTTAACCATCATCCCTCGTACATTAATGGTCTGTTCTTCGTTATGAATGATGAAGATTTTGACAGTATAGCAAATCAGGTTCCTGATTCTGAAAAAATGATATATAGAGGCTACACATTACCAAATATCGAAAAGACGAAGAAATTAAATGAAGATTTACGGAAACATATGAAACAAGATAATAATGCATTTCGAAGCAATATGGAGTTATATGTAAATATGAAAGAAGGCGGCGATATTACTCTATTTGTAGGCTCATTTATTAGTATATTATTTTTTCTTACTTCATGTAGTATCGTGTATTTTAAATGGTTCCATAATATTGCATCGGACCGAAAGCAGTATGGTGCACTCTCTAAACTTGGAATGACGAAGGAAGAAGTATGGAAAATTTCTCGTTGGCAATTATGTATGCTATTTTTTGCGCCAATTATAGTAGGGAGTATGCATAGTGCAGTTGCGTTATATACGTTTCATAATACGCTTTTTATGGATGGATCATTAAGAAAAGTAGGTTTGTTCATTCTGTTTTATATCGCAGCATGTATCATTTATTTCTTCTTCGCTCAAAGAGAATATAAGAAACATTTAGACTAGCGAAAGCTAGTCTTTTTTTAATATTCGAAATTTGCATAGAAGAATATAAAAAAGTATGGTATAACAGTAAGAAAACGAAAAAGAGGGGAAAAGACGATGATTCGAGTAGGATATTTAGGACCAGAAGCAACATTTACAAATATGGCGGTGAGTCGTTTTTTTCCGGAAGCAGAGCATGTACCGTATCGAACGATTCCAGATTGTATAGATGCAGCTGCAAATGAAAATGTAGACTTCGCAGTTGTACCGTTAGAAAATGCAATAGAAGGTTCAGTGAATATAACGGTTGATTACCTTGTACATGAGCAGCCGCTTTCCATTGTAGGAGAAATTACAGTACCAATTCAGCAGCATTTACTTGTACATCCGCAGTATGCAGAAGTGTGGGATGAAGTATATGCGGTGCATTCTCATCCGCATGCCATTGCACAGTGCCATAAATTTTTAAATGAAGAATTAAAAGGAGTAACTGTTCGAGATATGACATCCACAAGTGCCGCTGCGCAATATGTGAAAGAACATCCTGAAGAGAAAATTGCCGCTATTGCAAATGAAGCAGCTGCAGAAAAATATGGATTAACAATTGTGAGGCGTAGCATTCATACGCATAAAAATAATCACACACGTTTCCTAGTACTCCATAAGAAAAAGAAAGCAGTACTCCCGAATAACGGAGAGAACCGCGGAGAGAAAACGACGCTTATGATAACGTTACCTGCAGATTATGCAGGTGCCCTATATCAAGTGTTATCAGCTTTCGCATGGAGAAAATTAAACTTATCAAAAATCGAATCGCGTCCGATGAAAACAGGTCTTGGAAATTACTTTTTCTTAATCGATGTCGATAAAGCGTATGATGACGTATTATTGCCAGGCGTAACTATGGAACTTGAAGCACTCGGTTTTTCTGTTACTGTGCTGGGGAGTTATTCTTCTTATTGGTTGTAAAGGGAGCTGTTGTTAAACTTGTTTGAAATGAAAAGTTGTTTATCGGTTTGAGGCAGAGTAAGCTATCGATTCTATTGGAGTAAGTGATGTAATTAAGCTAGCAAAATAAAGAAGCCGTCCTAAAAGATATTTTAGGACGGCTTTCTGTTAGGAATAGGTCACTCTTTTGTCGTGTTTTTAGTACGCATCATTACAACTATTATAATAATAGGATTCATCATTGTTCGAATTACCGCAGCAAATACAATTCGTTTGTTGTATTAATAGATTAAGTGTAGATGGAGCTACAGTATCTGAGAAAGTAATACTCAAAACATCTTCTACTAAAAATGTTTTAATATCTCCTGGTGTTAAGGTAAATGTAAGTGGAGAGCGATGGTTTAATCTTGCAATTGTTAATCTAATCGTTGTTGCAAATGCAGGACTGAAACTAAATTTAATAAGTGTCTTATTATGATTTTTAGTGAAGTTTTCAAATACAGTTCGAGGAATTCCAGTTGTTATATCAAGATCTTGAGGGGTATCTTCCGTACCGAAAATAGTATAGTTCTGTATAAAACAGTTAGTTGAATCTGAATTTGAAGAATTACATGGATGATCATTTTTCTTATAATATTTTTTTCCATTTTTTAAGAAGTAATCTGCCATAACTAATCACTCCCTTCATATATAAGGGTTAAAGGTTGTCCATATATAATATGAAATATATTTTTATATGTTTGGACGTGAAGGAAGAGAAAATAAAAATACTCCCATTAGATAAACAGATTTTTATTTTTTATCTGTCTACCTAATGGGGAGCATATCAGAACTTAATACTGTTTTACCTGGTGGGATTCTTTATTTTAACTTCACAAGACGCTCTTCTAACTGACCACGCCAAATATCAGCTAGTTCTGGAACAGCAAGAATTTTTTCTATGCCATCTTTATCTTTTCTATTATGAAAATAGATTTCGTTAGAGAACAACACAGAAATATTGCTCGGTTGACGTTCTAGTAATGTAATTTTAGAATCTTTACGTACAGTACCTTCTTGAAGAACACGGCATAGGTAGCCAGTAAATCCAGTTGCTACAATGCGCGGCAAAATGCCAGGAATACCGAGGCGTTTTGAAATAGTGCTACAAGGTACTCTTGCTTGTGTCACTTGAATGATTGCTTCACCTAGTTGATATGTATCTCCGATGCAAACATCACGCTCTAACATATTTGTTACGGTAATGTTTTCGCCAAATGTGGAAGCTGGAAGCGTAGTTTGAAATTCCTCTTCCCATAGTGCGTAATGCTCGTGTGGGTATACACAAACAGCTCGATCAGGACCGCCATGATGTTTTAAATCTGCTACGTCATCGCCGAGGAATCCATCTTTTGAGAGGAAAGCTTCTTCTGTAAGTTCCTTACATATACCAGTAATCATTTCTTTATCTTCGCTATATTTCATTTGTTTCGGTTTGCCAATGCTAAAGTGAACGAGTTTAATTCCCATAAGTGATCTCCTTTACGATTGATTACAATATTATAGCATTAAAAAAGCACAGAGAATTATAAAAACTCTGTGCTTTACATTAATAAACGAGAAATCCTGCTTTATCCAGTGCCTTGCAAGCAGCATCTAACTTTTCTTTAGAATCGGCCTCAATTGTATGTAAGTGAATACCATCTGTTAGTTGCGAAAGGTAAGAAGCATTTGTGTTTTCTATTTTTTGTAAATATTGTTCTACATCAAAGCGATTACTTACCATAATAGATGCTGTTAAATCGCCGTATACAGGATGCTCAACTTTTACGTCTTTAATCGTAACACCGTGATCAACAAGCATTGTAAGTTCTTGACGTACTTCTGCTGGTTTGTGCTGGCATACGATTACGCGTTCAAAAGCTTGTTGTTTCTCTTGTGGCTTTAAATATAAATAGCCTTGAGCAGTCGCAATAATTGGTTCGTTTCGTGCTTTAAGTAAGGAAATATCTTGCACGATAACTTGCCTACTTACGTTTGTCTTCTTCGATAGTTCATTTCCAGATAACGGCTCATTTGCAGCGAGAAGCCACTGGAGGATAAGCTGTCGTCTTTCTTCACCTAAAATCTTTTTTTGTTCATTTTGTTTCATTATGATTTAACACCTCTATAAAATTGATTTCCAATTGTGTGTAGTGCATGAATAGTAGTATCAATTTGATCTTTCGTTGTTTGTTGTCCGAAAGAGAAGCGGACATATTGTTTGGCCTCTTCATACGTTTTTCCAATTGCAAGCATGGTTTTCGAAGGTTCTTGTTTACCGACTTGGCAAGCACTTCCGGTGGAAATGGCAATACCATGACGATTACATTCTAGCATAGTATATTGACCTTCTATTCCTTTTATTGTAACCCCAACAATATGTGGTAAACAAGAAGTAGAATGACCTTCTACTTCAATTTCTAGCGGAAGTGTTTGTATTTGCTCTAAAAAGTAGGATCGTAACTCTTTAAAACGTAAACTTTCTTCCCATTGAGTTTTTAATATATTTTCAGCAGCTGTTAAAAAAGATGCGATGCCGGGAACGTTAACTGTACCTGGGCGAAATCCTTTTTCGTGAGAAGTTCCTGGAAATACTTGTTCCCAGCGAGATTGCGGATTTATGTAGCAAGCGCCGACACCTTTTGGTCCGTATATTTTATGTGCTGAAACAGAAAGACTATCAATCCCCATCTCAAAAACATGGATAGGCAGTTTACCAAACGTTTGCACACAATCCGTATGAAATAAAACATTATATTTTTTCAAAATTGCCCCGATTTCTGTAATGTTTTGAACGGTTCCGATTTCAGAGTTTCCATGCTGTATACTTGCTAGCACAGTATCTTCTGTAATAGATGCCTCTAAATCTACTAAACAAATGAGTCCGCTTTTATCAACAGGAATTTCAGTGATCGTATAGCCTTTTGATTTTAGAGATTGAAAATAACTTCGAATGGATGCATGTTCCATAGGTGTCGTAATAATATGCTTCTTATTTCGGGCATTTAGAAGTGATTGGATTGCAAGATAGTTTGATTCTGAGCCACCGCTTGTGAAGAATACTCCTTGTTCTTTTCCACCAATCATTTCCGCGAATGTTTTTCGGCAAACTTGTAATAAAGAAGAAGCCGTTCCTCCAATGTCATGTAAACTTTGTTCATTTCCGAAGTATTGAGAAGCTGCTTTCATATATGTTTGTAACGCTTCCTCGCTCATAGGTGTAGTAGCTGCATAGTCAAGATATATCATCATGTAAGTTCCTCTCTCTAGTAAGAGTTACATT
The DNA here is from genome assembly GCF_022663475.1 of Bacillus cereus group sp. BfR-BA-01382. Lineage (NCBI taxonomy): Bacteria > Bacillati > Bacillota > Bacilli > Caryophanales > Bacillaceae > Bacillus > Bacillus cereus group sp. BfR-BA-01382. The sequence goes on along the minus strand of NZ_JAKUFQ010000064.1, from coordinate 4,249 downwards.
TCTTTTACTTTTTAAATGGTAGTGAAAATAAGAATTATAAAAAAACTCTTGTCATTATTTTAAAACTATGTAAATATAGGTGTCAAGACAGTTGAAAAGTGTAAAGTAGGAGGCAACAATTATGCCAAGTGCAGATGTCTTAATTATTGGAAGTGGCGTTGCGGCACTTCGTGTTGCAAAAGAGATTTGTCACGAAAAGAATGTGATTATTATCACAAAGGAGACGAAACGTAATAATAATACACATTTAGCTCAAGGTGGAATTGCCGCAGCGGTAGCTACATATGACAATCCTAATGATCATTTTGAAGATACGTTAGTAGCAGGGTGTCATTATAATAATGAAGAAGTGGTCCGTTATTTAGTCGAGGAAGGGCCGAAAGAAATTAATAACCTTATTGAAAGAGGAATGAAATTTGATGGAGATGAAACAGGTCCTCATCTTGGAAAAGAAGGAGCGCATCGAAAACGTCGTATTTTACATGCAGGTGGCGATGCAACAGGAAAGAATTTATTAGAGCATCTTATTCAAGAAGTAGCTCCATACGTTACGGTAGTGGAACAGGAAATGGTGCTCGATTTTATTATAGAAAAAGATAAATGTGTTGGGGCTTTAACTCGTAACAATAAAGGAGAACTGAAACGTTACAATGCAGATTATACGGTGTTAGCTTCAGGCGGTATTGGCGGTTTATACGCCTTTACTTCTAATGATGAGACAATTACAGGCGATGGACTTGCAATGGTGTACCGTGCAGGCGGAGAGCTTGTAGATTTAGAGTTTATACAATTTCATCCGACGATGTTATACGCGGGTGGGCGTTGTTCCGGCCTCGTGTCCGAAGCTGTTCGCGGAGAAGGAGCTGTTCTTATAAATGGAAAAGGGCAGCGTTTTATGATGGATATACATTCCGAACAGGATCTAGCGCCTCGTGATGTAGTCGCAAGGGCTATTCATGAACAGCTACTTGTGGGTGAAAAAGTGTACTTAAACATCGAAATGATTCAAAACTTTGAACAACGCTTTCCGACCGTGTCATCGATATGTAAAACAAATGGAGTCGATATAAATAAAAAACTTATTCCAGTCGTGCCCGGTACTCATTTTCACATGGGCGGCGTGAAAACGAACTGTGATGGAGAGACGTCTATTCCGAACCTATACGCAGTCGGTGAAGTAGCTTGTAATGGGGTTCATGGTGCAAATAGATTAGCGAGTAATTCATTATTAGAAGGTCTTGTGTTTGGAAAAAGAATCGGACGACACATTTTATCTAGAGAGACAAAAGAAAAGGTGAGCATGCTAGCCGAAAAGGAAGCGAAGTTTATCGTTCTGAATCATTTACCGACGAAAGAAGAAATACAAAAATGCATGATGAAATATGTTGGGATTGTGCGAACAGAGCAAAGTTTATCTTATGCGAAGAGATGGCTTAGTAAGTACGGTGTTCGAAATATGATATTACAACATGATGTTCTTACGAATGAAGAGATAACACTTATTAATATGTTAACGGTTTGTGAGCTTATAGTTGTGTCAGCTCTGCAAAGAGAAGAAAGTATTGGTGGGCATTACCGGAGTGATTATCCAGATAGAAATGTAGGAAAGAAAGAGATTGTTCGAGTAAAGAGAAAACTACAACTTGTGTGATGAGGGGAAGAGGGGCTTTATGAACACGATAAAAGTGAAAGAAGCATTAAATCGATTTTTTTTAGAAGATATAGGAGAAAGAGATGTAACATCTCAGCTTATTTTTCCAGATAACTTGCTTTCAAAAGGAACGTTTCTTTCGAAGGATACAGGGGTCTTTGCAGGACGTTTAGTAATTGAATCGGGATTTAAATTAATAGATGAGAGAATTGAAGTAGAGCTTCATAAAAAAGATGGGGATCTTGTAGAAAAAGGCGAAATCATTGCAACTGTGCAAGGTCCAATTGCATCGTTATTAACAGCAGAGCGCGTTATATTAAATGTTATCCAGCGTATGAGCGGAATAGCGACGATGACGCGTAAAGCGGTTCTTGCTTTAGATAGCAGCCATACACGTATTTGTGATACGCGAAAAACAATGCCGGGGCTACGTATGTTTGATAAGTATGCAGTCGTGTGCGGAGGAGGATTTAATCACCGTTTCGGTTTATATGATGGTGTCATGATCAAAGACAATCATATTGCCTTTGCGGGTTCTATTACGAAAGCTGTTACATCGCTGAAAGAAAAATTAGGACATATGGTGAAAGTAGAAGTGGAAACAGAAACGGAGGAGCAAGTGAGAGAGGCTGTAGCGGCTGGTGCGGATATTATTATGTTTGATAACCGTACGCCAGATGAGATTAGAGAGTTTTCAAAGATTGTACCAAGTGCCATCGTTACGGAAGCATCAGGAGGCATTACAATTGAAGATTTATCGAAATACGGAAAAACAGGGGTAGATTATATTTCACTTGGAGCGTTAACACATTCAGTGAAAGCACTTGATATTAGTTTCAATATTGAAGGATAAGGAAAGTGGCTTAGAGGGGGGAGAAAGGAATATGAGTATTTTAGAAAAAGTGCAACCAATTGAAACGATGTTACCGGAGCGTTATCACAAGATGTCAAAAGAAGATATGGAAAAGCGTGTTCATGAAATTAAAGAAAAAATGGGAAAAATGTTATTCATTCCAGGACATCATTACCAAAAAGATGAAGTGGTACAATTTTCAGATGCAGCAGGGGATTCACTTCAGCTTGCGCAAGTTGCAGCGAGCAATAAAGACGCAAAGTATATTGTGTTTTGCGGGGTGCACTTTATGGCGGAAACAGCAGATATGTTAACGACAGATGATCAAATCGTTATTTTGCCAGATATGCGTGCAGGATGTTCGATGGCAGATATGGCAGATATTGAACAAACAGAAAGAGCGTGGAAAGAGCTCACGAAATTATTTGGAGATACGATGATTCCGTTAACGTATGTGAACTCTACAGCTGCAATTAAAGCGTTTTGTGGTCGTAACGGAGGAGCAACAGTAACTTCTTCTAATGCAAAGCAAATGGTATCTTGGGCGTTTACTCAAAAAGAACGTCTCGTCTTTTTACCGGATCAACATTTAGGAAGAAATACAGCGTACGACTTAGGTATCCCGTTAGATAAAATGGCAGTATGGGATCCGCATACTGATTCTTTAGAGTACGATGGAGATATAGAAGAAATTCAAGTGATTTTATGGAAAGGTCATTGTTCAGTTCATCAAAACTTTACAGTGAAAAACATAGAGAATGTACGAAAAAATCATCCGGATATGAATATTATTGTACATCCAGAATGTTGCTATGAAGTTGTAGCTGCTTCAGATTATGCAGGGTCAACGAAATATATTATTGATATGATTGAATCAGCGCCATCTGGTAGCAAATGGGCGATTGGTACAGAAATGAATTTAGTGAATCGAATTATTCAGCAACATCCAGATAAAGAAATTGTTTCGCTTAATCCATTTATGTGTCCATGTTTAACGATGAACCGAATTGATCTGCCTCACTTATTATGGGCACTTGAAACGATAGAAAGAGGAGAAGAAATTAATGTTATTAGTGTAGATAAACAAGTAACGGCAGAAGCGGTTCTTGCATTAAATCGTATGTTAGAGCGTGTGTAAAGCAACGGTATTCCCGTTGCTTTTTTTCATGCACATAATCATAACGAGAACGAAATGGGCATACATTGTTGTGAAGAAATCATTGCGATTTTTTTATGCTTATTCCACTTCAAATGATATTGAAAATCGAAGAAGTGATGAAAGTGAAAAGAAGTTAACGTTATTTAGAAAGAGTTACTTCATGAGATTTGTTACTTATAGATAAGTTATACAGGAGGGGGAAAATTTGAAAATTCATATCGTGCAAAAAGGGGATACCCTTTGGAAAATTGCGAAAAAGTACGGAGTGGATTTTGATACGCTGAAACAAACAAATACACAACTTAGTAATCCTGATCTAATCATGCCAGGTATGAAAATTAAAGTGCCATCAAAGAGTGTTCATATGAAACAACAGGCTGGAGCAGGCTCAGCGCCTCCAAAGCAATACGTAAAAGAAGTGCAGCAAAAAGAATTTGCAGCAACACCAACTCCGCTTGGAATAGAAGATGAAGAAGAAGTTACGTATCAATCAGCACCAATTACACAGCAGCCAGCTATGCAACAAACACAAAAAGAAGTGCAAGTAAAACCGCAGAAGGAGATGCAAGTAAAGCCGCAAAAAGAA